>CAKNNA010000001.1 GCA_930989765.1 uncultured Clostridium sp.
AAATTAGCTAAAATTGTAGGGTAAAACAATAGTGCACAAAAAGATATTAGGGATTTTCTCATATATTCACCACCCTTTCTTGAAAAGATGGCTTCATTATATCTTAAAAAAGATAAAGAAAAAACTAGTCGAATTTGCTCAATTTTACTTGAGAATTTTTGACTAGTTTTATTATACAATTTACATTATAAATGTAGCAGAAAAAAATAATAAAAAGCAGTTCTTTGTTCATTAAATAATTTGCAAATAACTACTTTTTTCAATATATCAACCAGCAAATTATATCAAAAATTTTAAATATTATAAAACTTTCAAAAAATACTTGCACAAAAAAGATATTTATGCTAATATAATAAAGTACAATAAAAAAATAGAGGTATAGTGTTAATGGTAGCACATCGGTCTCCAAAACCGCCTGTGAGGGTTCGAATCCTTCTACCTCTGCCAAAACAATAAAACACAATAAAATATATTACGTTGAAAAAGAAAAAATACTAGTAAATTTATTAAAAAGAGAGTAAGTGATGGTGAGATACTTGCAATAAATTAGTATGGGGAGCTTTGGAGTAATAACAAATTAAGAGCTTAAGATTTTATCTTAAGAATTAGGGTGGAAACGCGGATTTTAAATTATTCGTCCCTAGCATTTTGCTAGAGGCGTTTTTTTATTTTAAAAAATATTTAAATTTATAATTAAAAGGGAGGAATATTTATGTCAAAACCATTAACTATGGATACAATAGTAAATTTGTGTAAAAATAGGGGGTATATATATGCAGGTTCAGAAATATATGGAGGACTTGCAAATACTTGGGATTATGGACCTTTAGGAGTAGAACTAAAAAATAATATAAAAAATGCATGGAGGAAAAAATTTATACAAGAAAGCCCATATAATGTAGGGTTAGATGCAGCAATACTAATGAATCCAGAAACATGGGTTGCATCAGGTCATATTGGGGGATTTTCAGATCCATTAATAGATTGTAAAGAATGTAAAACAAGACACAGAGCAGATAAATTAATAGAAGAATGGATGAACAAAAACGGGATACAAGAAGTAGCAGACGGTTGGTCAGACGAAAAAATGATAAATTATATGAAAGAAAACCATATAGCTTGTCCAAACTGTGGAAAAGAAAATTTTACAGGAATAAGAAAATTTAATTTAATGTTTAAAACATTTCAAGGAGTAACAGAAGACCAAGTATCACAAATATATTTAAGACCAGAAACAGCCCAAGGAATATTTGTTAATTTTAAAAATGTACAAAGAACAACAAGAAAAAAAATGCCAATGGGAATAGCACAAATTGGAAAAGCTTTTAGAAATGAAATAACACCAGGAAACTTTATATTCAGAATACGTGAATTTGAGCAAATGGAACTAGAATTTTTCTGCAAACCAGGTGAAGACTTAGGTTGGTTTGAATATTGGAGAAATTTCTGTAAAAATTGGTTAATAAGTCTAGGAATGAAAGAAGAAAATATTAGATTAAGAGACCACAGTAAAGAAGAACTAGTATTTTACAGTAAAGCTACAACAGACATAGAATTTGCATTTCCATTTGGATGGGGAGAACTATGGGGAATTGCAGATAGAACAGACTATGATCTAAGTAAACACATGGAACATTCAAAACAAGATTTATCATATTTAGACCCAGAAACAAATGAAAAATATGTACCATACTGCATAGAGCCATCACTTGGATGTGATAGAGCATTACTTGCATTCTTATGTAACAGTTACGAAGAAGAAGAAATTGAAAAAGGAGATACAAGAGTAGTATTACACCTTCACCCAGCACTTGCACCATTTAAACTTGCAGTACTTCCACTATCAAAAAAATTATCAGATAAAGCTGAAGAAATATATAGTAAATTATCTAAAAAATTCATGTGTGATTATGATATATCTGGAAGTATTGGTAAAAGATATAGAAGAGAAGATGAAATAGGAACACCTTACTGTATAACAGTAGATTTTGATACTCTAGAAGATGATACTGTAACAATAAGAGATAGAGATACAATGGAACAAATTAGAGTTAAAACTGATGAAGTAGAAAATTGGATAGAAAATAAAATAGAATTTTAAACTAGTTAAAATGAACTTTAGGGACGTTCCTTAAAGTTCATTTTTCTCAACTTGAACTTTGGGGACGTTCCTTAAAGTTCATTTTTCTCGACTTGAACTTTAAGGAATGTCCCCAAAGTTCACTTTTTAATTATACAAATTTTTTTCATATAAATCTTCAATAAAAACATCTTTTTCTTCAAAGTTATCTATAAATCCAACTTTAGCTACATGTTCATTAACCCCTTGAATCCAAACAGGTCTTTCATCATAAAAAATATCACATTTTTCTTTATTATCTAATATATTATGAACTCTTTGTAAATCCATAAAAATCCCTCCAATTTATAAATTTTTTCATTAATAACAGTATATCCAAATATAATATAAATATAACCAATCTTATAAAAAAGCCTAGATTTTAAATTTGACTTATATTAATATTTAATATAAAATAGTAAAGTATAATTTTAAGGAGGAATATTATGAAAATACAATATGAAGAAAAAATAATTGATGTGAAAGAACCAATGTCAATTAGAAAAATTTTAAAAGATGAAATAAAAGAAAAAAAGGACCAAGTTATTGCGGCAATTTTTAACAATACATATGTAAATTTAGAATACGAAGTATGTGAAGATGGAAAAATAGAATTAATATATATAGATTCAAAAGAAGGAATGAAAGTATATACAAGAACTCTTACATATATTTTAGGGAAAGCATTTGATAAAATATTTCCAAATAAAAAAATGGAGGTAAATTACCATTTATCAAATTCAATGTTTTGTGAAATGAAAGAAGAAATAATTACAGATGAGCAAATAAAAGCACTTGAAAAAGAAATGAAAGAAATAGTAGAAAAAGATTTACCAATAAAACAAATAATAATGACAAGAGAAGAGGCAGAAAAATTTTTTGAAGAACACAGAATGTCAAGTGGAAGATTGCAGTTAGATTTAAAAGAAAACCCTAAAATTTACATGTATAAATGTGAAGATTTTTATAGTTATTGTTATGGAACAATGGCTGATAGAACAGGAATTATAAAGGTTTTTGATTTAGTAAAATTTAATGATGGCTTTTTAGTTAGATACCCAAGTTCTAGTGATACAAATACATTAGTAGATGTTATGCAAAGCAAAAAAATAGCTTGGGCAATGGATGAATATGAAGATATACATAGAATTTTAAATGTAGATAGAGTATATAAGTTAAATAAAGCAATAGAAGAAGGAAGAATAAAAGATGTTATAATGCTTGCAGAAGCATTGCATGAAAAGAAAATTGCAAATATTGCAGATAATATAGCAAAACGTAAAGATGTAAAAATGGTATTAATTGCAGGACCATCTTCATCAGGTAAAACTACATTTGCACAAAGATTAGGTATACAATTAAAATTAAATATGTTAAAACCAGTAACAATTTCAGTTGATAACTATTTTGTAGAAAGAAAGGACAATCCAAAGGATGAAAATGGTGATTATGACTTTGAAACAATAGATGCAATAGATTTAAAATTATTTAACTCACATTTAAACAAATTATTAAATGGTGAAGAAATTGAAATGCCAGAGTTTGATTTTAAAGTAGGTAAAAAAGTATATAAAGGCAAAAAATTGAAATTACATGATGATGAGATACTAGTAATTGAAGGTATACATTGTTTGAATGATAAACTAACAAGTTCAATTAGACCAGAACAAAAGTATAAAGTATATATAAGTGCACTAACAGTTTTAAATTTAGATAGATTAAATAGAATATCAACAACAGATACAAGACTAATAAGAAGAATAGTAAGAGATAAACAATTTAGAGGATATTCTGCAAAAGATACAATAAGAACTTGGAATAAAGTAAATGCGGGAGAAAGGAAAAATATATTCCCATTTCAAGAACAAGCAGATTTTATTTTTAATACATCATTAATATATGAAATAGGTGCATTAAAACCTATAGTAATGCCATTATTAGAAGAAATAACATCAAAAGAAAGAGAATATGCAGAAGCACAGAGATTAATAAATATGCTAAAATATTTTGAGCCAATACCAAAAGAATATATACCATCAAATTCATTACTAAAAGAATTTTTAGGTGGAGGGGACTTTAAATATTAAAATTAAAAATATAAAAATGAACAAAATAATTAATAGGTAAAAGGAAGGAATAAAAAATATTTCATGGAAGATAGAAAGTTTACAAGAATAGATGAAGAATTTATATGTGATAACTGCAAGAAAAAAGTACCAAAACTTGGATATTCATCAAGAGACCATTGTTTATATTGTTTGCACTCAAAGCATGTAGACATAAATCCAGGAGACAGAAAAGAAGAGTGCAAAGGAGACTTAGAGCCAATAGGACTTGAAATAAATTCCAAAAAAGGGTATGTAATTATTTATAAATGCAAAAAATGTGGTCAAATTAGAAAATGTAAAGCAGCAAAAGATGATAATATGGATTTAATAATAAAGCTATCTTGTAATAAGTTTATATAGAATATACTCTTTCCATAAAATTTAATAGGCAAAATAAAGATAGCAATAGAGTAAAATTAATTACAAATTTGCAAAAATGTGATAAAAACACATAAAAACTTTGCAAAAGTGTGATAAAATTACCCAAAAAACTTGCAAAAGTGTGATGAAAATTACAAAAATAATTGAAAAAATGTGATAAATAATGTATAATTAAGATAGATTATATATATATTATTTATGGGAGATGGTTAATTTGAAAAGATTTATCTTAAAAGAATTAATTAAATGGAAAGAAAGTAAATACAGAAAACCATTAATATTAAAAGGAGCAAGGCAAATTGGAAAAACATATATATTAAAACAATTTGGAGAAGAAAATTATGAAGGGGTTGCATATTTTAATTTTGACCATGATCAAGATTTATACAACTTATTTAACAACACGAAAGATCCAAAAAGAATATTAGAGCAACTATCATTTATATATGGAAGAGCAATATTACCGGAAAAAACACTAATTATTTTTGATGAAATTCAAGAATGTCCAAATGCCCTAAATAGTTTAAAATATTTTCAAGAAGAAGCAAATGAATATCATATAGTTTGTGCAGGAAGTTTACTCGGAATTAGGTTATCACATACATCATTTCCCGTTGGAAAAGTAGAATTTTTAAATATGTATCCGATGACTTTTAGTGAGTTTCTAATAGCAGATAATTGCGAAAATTTAGCTCAATATATGAAATCTATAAAAAATATAGAAAACATACCAGATATATTTTTTAATCAATTAGAAGAGAAATTAAAAGTATATTTTATAATAGGTGGAATGCCAGAAGCAGTTAAAGTTTGGGTAAATGAAAAAGATATACGGGCTTGTAGATAATGTTCAAGAAAATATATTAAAGGCATATGAAAGTGATTTTTCTAAGCACACACAAAATAGTGAAGCAAACAAAATATCTTTAATATGGAATAGTATTCCATCACAACTTGCAAAAGCAAACAAAAAATTCTTGTATCAAACGATAAAAGAAGGGGCAAGAGCAAGAGAGTATGAAAATGCATTGAATTGGTTAAATGATGCAAACTTAATTTATAAAATATATAATGTTGCAAAAACAGATTTTCCACTAAAAGCATATAATGACCTAAGTTCATTTAAAATTTATATGAATGATGTTGGATTACTTAGAAGAATGGCAAATTTAGATAGTAAAATTGTAGTAGAAGGAGATAGATTATTTGAAGAATTTAAAGGAGCTTTTACAGAAAATTATGTACTAAATATGTTATGTACTGTATTTGATGAGGTGCCAAATTATTTTACATTTGATAGATATGAAATAGACTTTGTTATTCAATATAAAAATAAAATAATTCCTATTGAAGTAAAGGCAAATAAAACAAAGAATAATACTAGCTTGACTAAATATAATGATAAATCAAATAATGATTTGTCTGTAAGATTTTCAATGAATAATCTAAAACAAGATGGAAAAATTATTAATATTCCATTATTTTTGATAGAATATATTAATAAATTTATATAAATAAAAGTATGCCAATGGTTGCTAATAGAGGACGGAAGTAATTGCTATTTTTCTTCCGTCCTCTATTAGCAACTTTTTTTAAATTGTAAAAATTTTAAATCAAATTTCCCTATTCAAATTACCATTTGTAAAATTCTTTCCTTCAAATCGATTTCCTAGATTTACCTTATTAATTATAGCATTTATCTCCTCAATATTTTCATCTAAAATATCTATCCTTACAGAATCTACATTAAAATCTTTTGGCATAATAGATAATGTCTTACTATTAAAAACGGTAGTTACTGTTTGAATATTATCAGGTAATATTCTAAATTTCATATTAAGTCTGTCAGATAGAAAATAAGTTTTACCATTTTGGCACCTTACAGAGCAAGTAGGGTAGCATTTATCGGTTTGACCAAGTAGGCAATAATTCATATTTAATAATGGTGTTTTTCCATATACAATTAATTCACTTGGAAGGATATTGCTATTTACTAAATCCAATATTGCCTTTTTATCTAATTCTGGAGATATGGTATATTTAGTAAGGTTTAGGTTTTTAAGTTCTTCAACAGTATGAGTATTAAAAACATTAAAAGTATAATTTGTTATTAATGGATATTCTTTTTTAATGCTTTTAAACAAATTATCTAGTAATTTTAAATTACATATGTTTGAGATTATAAAACCAGATATATTATATTTTTCTAAAGTATCTTCTATATTTGCAAAAAATAGATTTTTATAGTTGGATTTTACAATTGTTGGCATATATATGTATGTTTTAAATTTTGCTATTAAAGGTTTTAAGATGTTTTTATAATTTTTTAGTGTAAAATATTTTAAAGGTATGTATAAATTATCTATATTTGATATTTTTGTATAGTCAAGTTTTGGGTTTATTATATTAAGTAATAAAGAAGTTTTAGGTATTTTTTTTGTTTTTTCTTTTTTATTTTCTAGAGTAAGTTCATTATTTTTTGCATATAAATTTGTATTATCATATTTTCTTTTTATTTTTTTTATAGCATAATCTTCTACTAATTTTAAACTTTTTCTTCTAATTTCATTTAATATACTTAATTTTGGTATAAATAGGTTATCATCTAAATTTATACATGTATTTTTAAATTGATATATTGTATCATTTGTTTTATTAAATTGTGCTTGTATTGTTTCAGAATCTATAGGTCTGTTTTTTGCTTGTAGAGGAATAAATTCTGATGTATATGTTAGGTTTAAATCTTTATATAATAACAAATTACTTGCAGATGTTATTGTTATTGAAATTGGTTTTTCTTTTTGTACATTTATTTCACATTTTAGTGGGATTTTTTTGTAGTCTTTATTAAAACTAGTTAAAGCTTTTTCGTTTAGTTTTTTTGATGACATTTTATATATTTTATTTCCTAAAGTGATATTTCCTTTTATTCTACCTATTATAACTGTTTGGTTTATTTTAGTTTCTGTTATATTTTTAAAATTCTCATCCATTAATTCTGAGATAGTATATAAGTTTTTCTCATTTTCTAAAGATAAAGTATCACCAATTCCAACTGGCTCGTTTAATTTTACTGTTACATAACCTTTGTTTTTATTATATTTTTGAATTTTACCTAGGAAAAGACCAGTATTTCCAGGTTTTTCTTTGTATACTAATTCTTTATTTCCACTATTAAGTAAATGTCCGAGGTGATGACATGCCACGGTTAAATATTTGTAGTAATTCTTTAAGATCTTGTTTATCTATTTTATATTCATTTTTAGACATAGCAAGGTCAATGTACTTTCTGTAAATTCTAGTTACAGTTGCAACATATTCACTACTTTTCATTCTACCTTCTATTTTAAAACATTTAACACCTGCTTGTATTAATTTAGGTATGTATTCAAGAGCACATAAATCACGAGTATTAAGAAGGTAACCTGATTCTATTTTTTTATCATTTTCAATTAAATCAAAAGGAAGCCTGCAAGGAGCAGCACATTTTCCTCTGTTTCCAGAACGGCTACCAAGCATACTTGAAAATAAACATTGTCCAGAATAGGAAATACATAGTGCACCATGGACAAATGTTTCGATTTCTAAATTTGTATTTTTACATATATAATCTATATCATTAATTGTTAATTCTCTTGAAAGTACTACTCTTTTAAAACCTAGTTTTTCTAATTCTAAAGCACCATTTAAATTGTGAACTGTCATTTGTGTACTTCCGTGTATTGGTAAATCTTTAAAATTTTTAATAAGTGCTAATGCAAGACCTAAATCTTGAACTATTATTCCATCTATTCCATATTCATAGGCGGATTTTGCAAGTTCTAAAGCATCATTAAATTCGGAATTTTTAATTAAAGTATTTAAAGTTAAATATGTTTTTACACCTCTTAGTTTACAATACTCAATTGCTTTTTCTAGATTATTTAAGCTAAAGTTTTTGGCAAAAGCTCTAGCGCTAAAGGTATCTAAACCAAGATATATGCTATCTGCACCATTTTGGACAGCAGCTTTTAAACAATTTAAATCCCCAACGGGTGAAAGTAGCTCTACCATAATAAACCACCTTTTTCGACTTTTTTTATTATTATAGCAAATTAGAAAAAATAATTCAATGTTACAAAATAGGTGTAAGATTTTTTTAATTATTTTTTATAATTTACTACTAATTTATAAGTGAAAAACGCAAATTTTGACATTTATTTTCAAAAAAATACAAAAAAATTTAAAAAATTTTAAAAAAATGCGAATTTTTTTTGATTTTAACTATCTATATATATAGGAGGTATTTTTTTATGAATGTTTTGATAATTGAAAGTGACATTGCAAAATGCAAAAAAATTGTAAATTACATATCAAAAAAGTCGGACAAGATAAGAGTATTGCGGAATTGTGGAAAATGAAAAAGAAGCTATTAGAGAGTTTGAGTTAAGTAAAGTAGATGTGTTTTTATTTGATTTAGACTATACTAGAGTAGAAGGATATAAT
Organism: uncultured Clostridium sp.; assembly: GCA_930989765.1. Taxonomy (GTDB): domain Bacteria; phylum Bacillota; class Clostridia; order TANB77; family CAG-508; genus CAG-269. Next base: position 9,094 of record CAKNNA010000001.1, read on the forward strand.
TTGGTAAAATATATTGTATCTAAAAACTTTAAGAAACATTATAAGTCTATTGTAGGTATTACACAAGATCAAAAAAAGTTTAAAGAATTGCAAAATAATCCTTTTATGTATCATGTTTTTTTAAAACCAGTTACTTTAAAAGAAGTGTATGAAATGTTAGAAAATGCAGTGAGTGAAAAGTTATTGCATGGAGATGAACAGGCAATTAAAGAAAGAATAAAAGATCAATTAGATTTATTAAGTTTTAATTTTTCATATAATGGTACTAAATTTTTAAGTGAGGTAGTTTATGAAATTTATACTCATAGAAATAAATTTCATGAAAACTTATCTAAAGATATTTACCCTATAATTGCTGAAAAATATGGTAAAACTGTAAATACAGTAAAATGTGATATTTCACATGCGACTAAACTTATGTACTATGATTGTAAAGAAGAAGTTATTATGAAGTATTTTAATTATAAGTTTCCTGTAAAGCCTAGGGTTAAAGAGGTTATTTTTACTATAGTAAATAATATTTAGATACTTTTTTATTGATAGAAATTATGCTATTTAAGAATTGTATTAATATTTCAATTTGTTTAAAAATAATTAGAATTTATATTATAAATTATTACTCATAGTAATAATATAAATTTATTTTCGTGTCGAAAAATGTCGAAATTTTTTAAAATGCCGTTGATTACAAAAGTTGTGCTTATTTTAGGTCTTTAGTTATACATTATGTATAACTTTAGATATAGAAAACTAGTATTAAAGTAACTCGTAAACAAACACAAAAGAAAAGGAGAGAAAACATGAAAGGATTGAAAATGTTATTAACAGTGTGTGCAGCATCATTATTAGTAATGTTTGGAATGGACACACGGTCATTTGCAGCAGAGGCACCAGATGATGTGAATTCTGATGTAGTTGCAGTTGAAGTGCAGGAAGTTTCATCAGAGCAGGTGAGTGATCCTAAGTTTGAAGAGATAAAGAGGCTTATGAACTTACCAGGGCTCACTAAGATGACTGCTGAAGAAGCTGGAGAATCTGCTATGGATCCTTTGGATCTTGTGACTAGAGCTGGAAATGAAACCTGGACTGGAAGTGGATTTGGCGGAGCATTCAGATTTACTGATTATAATTTAACTCCGGTTAAAACAATGGGAGAAAGTGGTACTCTTGTAATATCTGGATATTTCTATGGAGATGATGGATATGCAGATGTATCGCCTGTTAAATTGACATTCCAAATCAGGTCAACTTCTGGGACGGTTTTGAAAAGTATCGTTGTATATGATACACTGGATGGTTCAATTCCATTTGCTATCTCTTGCAATGTTTCAAAAGGGCAGCAAATTCAATTATTTATGGATGCTTCTAGCATAAGTAGCCCTCCGGGTATATTGAGGTCGGCATACATTGCATATAACTATGATTTTATTTAACAATAAATTTAAATACTAGTTTTCTAGTTTAATAAAATAAAAAAGAGGGTGTGAGCACCCTCTTAAACTATATTTTAACCACAAATTCACCACCTAAAATCTTGCCGTTTGTACAATCCACATAATAAATTTTATCTCTTTGCTTAAATACAGATAATGTGTTTGGAGCTTTTTGATTTGTTTTTTTATGTTTTACAGTTACAATCCAAACTTTTCTACTAATATTTTCTTTATTATCAAATGAATTTAAATTTTGCAAAATATCAATATCATTTTCAAGCATATATACAAAAGCATTCAATTTTCTAATCCCCAGTTCAACTTCTACTTGACTAATCTCATTATCAGTAAATTCTTTTTCCTTAGCTACTGCTATATCTATAGAAGTTTTTTGGTCTATATTTATCAAATCATTTTTAAAATTATCTTGTTTTACTTTATATACTTCATAGACAATAGGTTTATTTTCAGATACAGCAAATGTAATATTTATTTTTTCATATGGATTGCAAATATCATTATATGTTTTAAAATAAGTTACACTCCACATATTATAATTTTTTCCTGAGATAAAATTATTATTGTTATTAATATCAGATAATTTATAGTTCTCTTTATCATATTTTAACAAGTTAAAAATATCATCAGCATAAATCAATGCTTGTTCAGTGGAAATATTAGTAATTGGCAAAGAATTCAAATAATCTAAAATATTTTGGTTACTGTAACTATCTATTTCACTTGTAACAGCATTTATTCTAAATGAAAGTGAATCATTTGTATTATGTTTAGCTTTAATATTATAATAGGCAACATCGTCATCACTAATATCATTTTTTAGTTCCACACTCTCAACTAAAGCCCCTTCATATCCAAGCTTACTTGCAGCTTCAACAGCGATTTTTTTTGCATCATCTTCTGAAATTAAATCTTTCTTCATTTCTTCACTAACACCAGCATTAAGAGCTTGTTTTACATCCTCATATGAATAAGTTTCTGGCTCATACCAGACTCTATCATAAGCAAACCCGGCAACACAAATTGTACTAAAAGTAGAGATTCCGGCAATAGTAGTAACAGCAACTTTTCTGAAACGATTTTTCTTATGTTCTAAATATCTCTTATATTCTGAAACAGCTTGTCTACCTTTTGGTGTGTACAAAGCATTTTTAATAGCATCATCAAAATGTTTAGGAATGTCAATTTCTTTATTTAATATTTCTTTGATTTTTTTATCTGTATCATCCATTTACGCACCTCCTAAATTTTACCCTTTAATTTATCTTTTGCTCTATAGAAAATTGACTTAACTGTAGAATTATTCATATTAAGCTCTTCTGATATTTGCTCAAATGTAAATTGGTGCTTAATTTTTAAGTAATAAATAATTCGTTCGTCTTCGTCCAAATGCTCAATTAAATTGTTAAATATTAAGTTACTTTCAAAGTGGTCATGGTCGAGCTTTGCTAAGTATTTTTCAGGAATAGTTTCATCAAGAGGTATTGGCATAAGTTGTTTTCGTTTCTTTATTTCAAAGCATTTATTTTTTAAACTTTTGGTAATCCAACTTTTAAAAGATGTTAAATAATTTAATTCATGTAAATTTTTATAAGCAGATATCATTGTTTCTTGAATGGCATCATCAACATCATTTGGGTCTTTTAGCTTTTCAGTTGCAACTTTATATAAATGTGGAGATATATTTCTAATTAAAGCCGTAAAAGCTTGTGGATCTCCTTCCTTAGCCCTTTTTACTAGTTCTTTCATATGCTATAAATTGCTCCTTCTATTAAAATATTGTACACTATATTCTATTATTAGACAAATTATAACATAGAAAAGGTATATAAAAGTTAAAAAATTACCATAAATTTAATCAAAATGTGTCACTTTAAAAAAGCTTATATTGAATTAAAATAATTCATCATAATTATAGCATGTATTTACCATTTGGAAACAAAAAGTAAAAAAGGTAAAAAATATTACTAAAACATATTGATAAACATAGTAAAATATAGACATATTAATACATATTTTGTTTACCAAAATTATAAAAACTAGAAATATAATACCACAATATAGAAATTTGTCAAATATTACAAAAATATTACATTTTAATAAATTAGATGTCATAATTTAAAATTTATTGACTAAAAAAAATCATAATGATATAATGTGTTTGTCAAAAAATAGATGAAAATATAAAAAATACGTAGGATTTTGGAGGATACTATGGAAAATATAAAAAAGGTCATATCAATGTTTTTGGTCATAATATTTATTTTAGCAATAATATTACCTGCCTTTTATAATCAAACTTATGCAGTCACACAAACTATAAGTTCTGATATAAACTCTTTGGATGACAAACTTTATCCAGGAATAAAATCAATGATAAATAGTTTAAAGGCCCAGCATCCAAATTGGAATTTTAAAATTTTATACACAGATTTAGAATGGAGTGATGTAATAGCAGGAGAATATCAGGGGCATGGAGCATCACCTAAAAATTTAGTGCAAAATATTTCAAATTATAAAGGAGAATGGATATGTCCAATATGCCAAGATAGACCTTATGATAATGGCAGTTGGAGATGTGCATCAGAAGAAGCAATAGCATATATGATGGATCCAAGAAATTCTTTAAATAATACAGATATTTTTCAGTTTGAGGAATTAACAAGCAGTAGTTGTAATATAGATAATATTAAGTCAATGACAAAAGGAACATATTTAGAAGGGCATGAGCAGGGAATAGTAGATGCATCAGTCCAAAATGGAGTCAATGGAATATATATTGTTGCAAGGTTAATTCAAGAACAAGGAAGCCAAGGCTCAGACTTAGTTTATGGAGAATCAGGATATTATAATGCATTTAATATAGGAGCATCAGGAAATACAAAAGAAGAAATTATTGCAAATGGTATAGCATATGCTAAACGTGAAGGTTGGGATACATTAGAAAAATCTATAATAGGTGGAATAGGATTTGTTGCAAATAATTACATAAAAAAAGGACAAAATACTTTATATTTACAAAAATTTAATGTAACAACAAATTCAGGAGGACCATATACACATCAATACCAACAAAATATTTTAGCAGCACAATCAGAAGGTACAAGACTTAAAAATACATATGTAGAAGCAAATGCATATGAAAATGCACATACATTTGTAATTCCAGTATATAAAAATATGCCAGCTGAAGCTTGCAAAAGACCAAATGGAGAAGGAGAGTCAACTGTAAATTCAGATATTGTAAAAGTTAATGTAAATAGTTCTTTAAGAATAAGAAATACCCCAAATGGTAATGAAACTGTAGGATGGGTATATAGTAATGAAATAGTAACAAGACTTGAAAAAGCAAGCAGTAAAGTTGCTGGAACATATTGGGATAAAATACAAAAATCAAATGGAATAACAGGTTATGTTGCAAGACAAACATATGATTCAGAAACCCCATATAAATTATATCTAGTTCCAGTAAACCAAGAAGATCCAGGCTCTTCAGATAGTCCAGAAACTCCAGACAAGCCAGATGAAGGAGAGGAAACAACTGCAGATAAAGTAAAAATTGATGATAAAACTAAAATAATTACTGTAAAACCAAATGTTATAGCACAAGATATTTTATATGCATTTGGAGGTCCAGTAAAAATTGTAAAAGAAGATGGAAATTTCTTAGAAAATGAGCAATCAGTTATGGGAACAGGATATATTGTAGAAGATATATATACAGTTGTAAAAGTAGGAGATGCAACAGGAGATGGAAAAATAGATTCAGCAGATTTATTATCAATAAGAAAACATTTATTAGAAGTTAATAAACTTTCAAGTTTTAAATTTGATGCAGCAGATGTTAGTAATGATAATAAAATAGATTCAGCAGATTTATTAAAAGTTAGAAAATACCTGTTAGGAGTTTCTGATATTGAAATATAATTGAAGGGAGAATTTTGATGAGTAAGAAAGTTATAAAATATTTAATTATATTATTTACATTTATAATAATTTTTATATTAAATGGAAATGAGGCAAAAGCTGCAACGGCTAGCCTTTCAGGTAATCAAACAGTAACAAAAGGTCAAAGTGTTACAGTAACTGCAAGTGTAACTGCAGGCGCATGGAACTTAACATTAAGTGGAGGGGGACAAACTGCTAAATTAGTAGGAGATACAGACATAGTTGGAAATAAAACAGCAAGTACAAGTATAACATTTGTTGCAAATGAAAATACAACAGTAACATTAACAGGAGATATGACAGATTTTAGTGCAGAATCTTCTGAAACAGTTAATAAAAGTATACAAATTACAGTGCAAGAGCCAGAAACAGGAGGAGAAACAGAAGTGCCAAGTAATCCAGAAACTCCAGAAGAGCCAGATACTCCAGAAACACCTTCAACTCCAACAAATCCACAAACACCATCAAACCCAACAACTACTCCAAAACCAGATACAACTACAGAAACAAAAAAATCAACAGTAGCAACACTTTCAAACTTAGGAATTAGACCAAATGATTTTACAGGTTTTACACCATCAAAAAAAGAATATACAGTGACAGTACCAAATGATGTTGAAACAATAGAAGTTTATGCAAATAAAGGCCAAAGTGCACAAACAATTACAGGAACTGGAGAAAAGACATTGCAAGTAGGAGAAAATCGTTTTGAAGTAAATGTTACAGCAGAAGATGGAAAAACAAAAGCAACATATGTAGTTACAGTAAATAGGGAAGAAGTAACAGAAAATGAAGAAGAGGAAGAGCCTGTAGATTTAGAAAATCCAGAAGAATTTGGACTAACTGATTTAAAAATAGAAGGAATTACATTAAACCCAGAATTTTCTACAAATGTTTATGAATATACTGCAAAGTTAAAAGATGATAAATCAATGCTTGAAATTGAAACAGTAGCATCAGAAGAAAATGCTAAAATAGAAATTACAGGAAATGAAAATTTGCAAGATGGTGAAAATATAATAACAATACTTGTAACAAACGAAGCAGGTGATAAAACAGCAGCATATCAAATTACAGTAGATAAAGACTTAATAGATGAAGAAGCTTTAGCACAGCAAGCAAATATAGAAAAACTAGAAAAACAAAGAACTACTATTTTAATAGGTGGAAGTGTAGTACTTGTAATTTTAATTATAATTGCAGTTATAATTATTAGAAATAGAAGAAAAACTTATGTAGATGAATACTCTGTACCATATTCTAATTTAAATGATGATGAAGAAAATAGTGGGGCATATGATGAAAATTATGATAATGTTTATGATAATAATTACAATAATGAAATGCAAGAAGATGAAGAAAATGAAAATATAGAAGATAATAATGAAAGATATAGTAATTTTGATGAAAATGGGGAGTTTAAAGGTTATAAAAAAATAACAGATAAATTTAACCAAGAGCCATATAAAAATACATTTGAAGATGAAAATTATGATGAAAATCAAAATTTTGACTATAATGATGATTATGATGAAGATAAAAGAAGACATAAGAGAGGAAAAAGATTTAAATAATATTAAATGAAATAATAAAAACTGTAGATAATGTTATTTTTTAACATATTCTGCAGTTTTATAAGATTATTTTTAATTTTATAAATATTCTTATTAAATTTCAATAGATGTATATGTTTTTAGTGTGAATTTATATTTTCTATATTCAAATATACTAAAAGTATGAAGTGTTTTTAAATGTAAAAAGAGGCAGAGGATAAATTGCCATTTTCCTCCGTCCCTTTTGGCATTTTTTATTAAATTACCATTTTTTCTTACAATTTATTAATTCGGAAATATATCCTATTATACAATATGGTGCTAAAATAAATGCATATAATAAAATGTAAAATATAAAGGCTAATATGCTTCTTTTTTCTAATTTACATTCCATTTCTTTTAACATATTTTTTCTTTTAATTTCGATAACTAGACAAAGTATCATTCCAATAAGAATTACAAGTAAACTAAGCCAACCAATTAATAATGGGTTACCAAATGCCAATAAGATTAATCCAAGTGGTACAAAAATAAGAAGTGCAAGGTCTATAAAAGGGAAAAATAAATTTAAGCACATTAAGAATTTTGATTTAAAGTTAAGATTTTTATAAGTTAGAACTTTTACTCTTTTAAAAGCTTCAATCATACCTCTAGCCCATCTTTTTCTTTGATGTCCTAAATATCTATATTTTTCAGGAACTTCTGTAAAAGCAATTGCATTTTGTGCAAAATTTGTTTCATAACCTTTGCTTAATAATTCCCAAGTTAAAACAATATCTTCGCCTACACAATTTTGCCATCCTCCTATTTGCTTTAAAATCTCGGTTTTGTAGGCACTAAATGCACCTTGTGCAACCAAAGTAGAGTTATATTTACTTTGATATAATTTTACACCAAATATTCCTAAAGTATAATCCCATTCTTGTAATTTTGTAATAAAGCTTTTTTTAGAATTTTTAACAAATAAGCACCCAGCTGTTGCCATTGTTTTTTTATTTGAATTTAGTAATTTACTCATAATATTTCTAACTGCCAATGGATGAAGAATAGTATCACTATCTACAGTGATTGTATAGTCTGTTTTTACATGTTTTAATCCTTCATTTAAGGCATTTGCCTTTCCTCTATGATCTGATTCTAATAGTGTTATTTCCTGACCTAACTGCATAGATTTTAACAGTTCTAGTGAGCCATCAGTTGAACCATCGTCTATTATATTAATATAGATATTTCCACAATATTTTTGTTTTTTAATAGACTCTATTGTTTCTTTAATAGTATTTTTTGAATTATATATTGGTATTAAAATTGTGACATCTTCTTCTTTTTTCTTAATTGTTTTCTTTTCTTTTTTATTCCACAATAGACTAATTAGCGTAAATACAAAAATAAAACCTGGTATCAATGCTATGAATAGTACAATATATATTGATAAGAAATATCCAAAATAACATGCTATATCATTTATCCAATTAATATTTATAAAAATCGCAAAAATCAAATATACAAGTGAAAGTATAGTTGATGTCAAAAACATTGTTATCACCCCTATACTATCTTATGAAAAATATGGAAAAATGACATTAAATGTAGAAACTTGTCAAAAGAAAACGAATTGAATAATATATAAAGAGGTAGGTGGATTAAATTGAAAAAAAGATATTTGATTATTATATTAGTTTTGCTTTTAATATTTGCAATTATATTAGCTATTTTTCTTAAGAATCGAAAAAGTAAAAAGACTGATGTAAAAGTACCAATATTACTTTATCATGATTTTGTAACAACAGTTCCTGATAGTGACCCTGATAATTTTAATTATATTAATACTCCTCAAAGCTACGAAGAAAATATAAAAGTTTTATTAGAAAAGGGATATACATTTATTTCTTTTCAAGAATTAAATGATGCAAATAGTGGAAAGATAGAGTTTCCTGAAAAGCCTATTTTAATTACTTTTGATGATGGCTATTATAGCAATTATGAATATATTTTTCCTATTTTAAAAAAATATAATGTGAAAGTATCTATTTTTATAGTTACTGATAAAATAGGAAAAGAAATTGATGGTAAAAAATATTTAAGTTGGGAGCAATGTATAGAAATGCAAAACAGTGGACTTGTGGAAATTTTTAGTCATAGTAAAAGACATGTATTCTATGATAAACTTTCTGTTAGAATGATTCGTGATGATGTAATTGAATCTTATAAAATTATAGAAGAAAAATTGGGAAGAAAAAATCTAAAGGTATTTGCTTACCCTTATGGAGCATATACTAAAGAAACCGTGTGGACTTTAAAATCAAATGGAATAGATATGCAAGTATATGATATAGGTATGAATTATTCTAATGATTTTAATGATGATTATATAAAAAGATTTAATATTCCTTGCGAGATGACAGGTGCTGAGATTGTAGAAGAAATAAATAGTACAAATTAGAGAGTGCAAGTATTTTAAATTGAAAAAATATATGGTAAATATTTTTTACTTCTGTATTTATTATCTTTTAATTTTGAGGTGGTCACAATTTGTGACTACCTAATTTCTAATTATTCTTATGTTGACTGAAAGCAAAATCTTTCTGGAAATTAATTTAACAGAAGTTTTCAAATTTTTCAAGCACTTATTTTAATATTAATCGTTTTTATCATACATACTATTAAATCCTAAAAAATTTAATTTATCTTTTCTTGATATAAAAGCATAAATTTTAGTTTTTACATAACTAATAATATAAGCTAAAGAAGCCAATATAAATGTAAAAAAGTAACCAATAAATATAACACCATCTTTATTAGTCCATGACATATCTTTAATTGCATTAAATCCGAAAAGCAAAGCAAATATTGCTAAAGGAAAAACAGTAGAACGAATTAATATCAATAAAAAATTTTCTTTATAAAAAATATCTATATTATTTCTTTTTAATGCTTTTATTTCTATAAATATACATATAATATATATTATAGATAATATTAGCATAAATATATCACCAACAAACATAAAAATCACCAAATAAATTATAGTATAAATTGAAAAAATAATCAATATATGCTAAGATAACTTTGGTGATAATAAATGTTCGTAAGTTATATTATAATTTTACTATTAATTATATATTTTGCTTATTTAATTATAAAATATTCTGGAATGGAAAAACCAGAATATAATTTACAATATTATAGGGATAAAGAATATATTAAATATCCTACAATAGTAGTAGGCTATTTGGACAATAAGTCTATTAAAGCTGAACACTTTATTGCTACAGTATTAGATTTTGTATGTAAAGGATTTGTAAAAGTAGAACAATCCCAAAATAAAACTGATTATATTTTTACGATAATAAAAAGTATAAAAGCAACTAATTTTGAAAAGGAAGCGTTAAGAATATTCTTTAATAAGTCATTTCTAGAAATAGGTACCAAGCAAAGTTTAAATCAATTTAAGAAAATAATAAAAAATGAAAAAATATTTGGAAATTGGGGAAAAATCAAAAGATATTTTAATAGCGAAATAAGAGAATATTTTGACAAGAAACAAGATGTAAAGAAAATTACTAGAAGTACAAATATAAAAAATATATTATTGTGTTATTTCTTATTTTTAATAATATGCTATTCATCAATAGTAGAATTTGAAGGAGTTGCAAGTACAAATAGAAATATTATACCATTAATCTTTTTAAGTACTATTGCATTTTCTTTATTTATTGTAGCAATAACAATTATAAAATCTTCTTTGTTAGGTGGTTTTTCTTGGAGTACTGCAATTATATCAACATCCTTTTTTCTTAACACCTTGTTTTTTATATACTTTGATCTTACACTGTGGGTATTTTTAGTTTTAGTAATTATGGCAATTATCATTTTATTTGATGATATGATACAGCGAAAGAAAACAACTATTGCAAATGCACATGAAATGATAAAAGGATTAAAGAAATATATTAAAGATTATAGTAATATTGATGAATATGATATATATAATATTTATTTGTGGGATGAATATTATGTATATGCAGTTGCATTAAATATAAAATGTATATAAAATAAATAAACACCATTGAAACTTTAAGTTTTTTTGGTGTTCATTTATTTTATTGGTTTAGATACATATTTTTATCTTAATTATTGTATTTAGAAATATATTTTTTTACAAATAATAATGGCAATAAAGAAATTATATTTCCAATAATATTTGTAAGATTAAAAGATATCATTACGCTAAATACAGTAATTACGACATATATTATGCAAATGTTTATTAAAAGCTTATTACAAAAGATAGGGTAGCTTTTGTTATATTAACTATCTGCTTTTCCATTAATTTCTCCTCGCTTTCTATATTAGAATAACATATTTATTTTTCAGTGTCAATAATTCGGTAATTTTATACTTTTATAACTTTTTATTGCTCCAATTTTATAATTTTCTTTTTTAGTTTTCGAAAATTTTTTATCGTTTTTTTAATGCAATTAATCTTAGCAATTTTTGTTTTTCTTTTTTATAATTTTAATCATACCACACCATCTTTCTTTTTAAGCTAAAGGCGATAAAAAAATCAACCTTTTACAGTTGATTTATCAATACTTTCGCCAAAGTGCGATGATTTTACTTAATGGAGCCAATAAGCAGAATCGAACTGCTGACCTACGGGTTACGAATCCGTTGCTCTACCAACTGAGCTATATTGGCATAAAAATCTAAAAATCATCATCCAAAAACAACATTGCATTAGCAAAATATTTGCAAAACATATTTTATCACACATAAAATAAAAATACCACACTTTTATCAAAAAATCTAATTAAACTTCTAGAAAAAACAAAAAAAGTATGTTACAATAATACATATTAAAACCAAACAAAGAAAGGAAAAGAAAAAATGGGTTTTTTTGACAAATTAAAACAAGGTTTAACAAAGACCAAAGAATCACTAAATGAAAAAATAAACAATGTATTTAGTAACTTTAGAAAAGTAGATGAAGAGTTTTTAGATGAACTAGAAGAAATACTAATAATGTCAGACATAGGAATGGAGACATCAGTAAAAATAATAAATAATTTAAGAGAAAGAATAAAAAAAGAAAAAATAGAAGATGAAGATCAAGTAAAACAAGCTTTAAGAGAAGAAATGAAAAAAATATTAGATGTAACAGATATATCATTACATTTAAACACAAAACCATCAGTAATATTAGTAATAGGAGTAAATGGGGTAGGAAAAACAACATCTATTGGAAAAATTGCAAATAGACTTGCAAAAGAAGGTAAAAAAATAGTAGTTGCAGCAGCAGATACATTTAGGGCAGCAGCTGTAGAACAATTAGAAATATGGGCGAAAAGAGCAGGAGCAGAAATAGTAAAAAGAGAAGAAGGTGTTGATCCAGCATCAGTTGTATATGATGCAATAAAAAAGACTAAAGAATTAGGTGCAGATGTTTTAATAGTAGATACTGCAGGAAGATTACATAATAAAAAATATTTAATGGATGAGTTAAATAAAATTCAAAAAGTAATAAATAAAGAAATGACAGAAGCAGACAAAGAAGTATTATTAGTAATAGATGCAGCTACAGGGCAAAATGCAATATCACAAGTAAAAGCATTTAAACAAGAAGCTGATATTACAGGGCTTGTACTTACAAAATTAGATGGAACAGCAAAGGGTGGTGTAGTTATAGGAATAGTAGAGGAAAATAAAATTCCAGTAAAATTTATAGGAATAGGAGAACAAATTGATGATATGGAAATATTTAACTCTGAAGATTTTGTAAAAGCTATAATATAGAAAGGATGTTTAAGGTGGAAGAAGAAAAAGTAGAAGAAAAGAAACTACAAAAAAATGATGTAGAAAAAAATAATAATACTACAAAAAAAAGTAAAATTAGAATGATATTAGTCATAATTTTTATACTTTTATTTATTTTAGTTACATACATAATACTAAGAGGAAGTTATCTAGAGTATAAAGAACTTGGAGAAGAATATTTACAAGAATTTTATACAAACTTAAAGTTTAAGTATTCAATAATGGGAATTAATTTTATATTTTTATATATACTAATATATTTTACAAATAGAGGAATAAAAAAGGGACTAAAACAGTTTTTTGATAAAGAAAAAAGGCAAATGCCAAAATTACCAAACAAATCAATAGCTTTAGTAGTATCGGCTATAGTAAGTGCATTTATGTCTAGTGTTTTAACACAAAAAGTATTATTATGTTTTAGCAATGCATCATTTGGAAAAACAGACCCAATATTTGGGCTTGATATAAGTTATTATATATTTCAAAAACCATTAATTGAAACTATTCTTGTTTACTTTATAGGAATAATGATAGCATTAACAATATATACAGCAGTTTACTATATAATAGTTTTAAATAGATATTTAGATGGTGTAGATAGAGAATCTTTAAGAGAAAGTTTATTCATAAAGAAAATAATAAGAAATGTAATGATTATAGCAATACTTATAGGAATTATGACATTATTAAATACACAAAATATATTATTTGGAACAATAACTCGGAATAGAAAATTCAGAAACTACTTCAATAAATGGTACATCTGGGGATATAGAATTAACAGGAGCAAACTATACAGATGCAATTATACAAAGATGGGGATATACAATATTTGCTTTTCTAATAATTATATGTATATGGAGAGCAATAGTAAGCTTTAAAAAGAAAAATACAAAAAAAGTGTTAATTAGTTTAGGGATAATACCTGCATATTTAGTAATTTTATTTATAGTAATGGTAGGCTTTGATTTAATTTTTGTAAATTCTAATAGATTAGATAAGGAAAAAGACTATATTGCAAAAAATATAGAGAATACTAAAAATGCATATAACATAAATGTAGAAGAAATTAGTTTAGAAAATTCAGGAACAATTACACAAGAAGAAGTAAAAAGTAACCAAAATATAATAAATAATATACCTGTTGTAACAGAAGATATAGTATTAAGTTCAATAAATGCAAATCAAACAGGAACAGGGTATTATTCATATAAAACAGTAAATCTTGCAATATATAATATAGATGGGATAAACAGGCTTTTATATGTCTCACCAAGAGAAATTTTAAATTCAGGAAGAACATATAGTAACAAAACATATGAATATACCCATGGAATGGGTCAAATATTAACATCTGCATCAACAGTATCAGAAACAGGAAATGTAGAATACTTACAAAAAGAAGTGTCAGGAGAAGATGATAAGTTAAATACAACTGAACAAAGAATATATTTTGGACTAGAAACAGATGACTATATAGCAACAAATACAAAAAATAAGCAAGAATATGATTATACATCAGAAGATGGAGTAGAACATACTTCAACATATCAAGGTAAAGCAGGATTAAATTTAAACTTTTTAGATAGATTAATACTAGGAATAACAAAAGGAGACTTAAAATTAGCATTTTCAAGTGAAATAACAGATAATAGCAAAATATTATTAAACAGAAATATAATAGATAGGGCAAAAAAAGCAATGCCATATTTATTATATGATGAAGAGCCATATACAGTAGTAACAGAAGAAGGGAAGATTGTATGGGTATTAGATGCATACACAATATCTAGCAATTATCCATTTTCACAATATACAAATATAGAATATAATAATAAAACTCAAAGAATAAATTATATAAGAAATTCAGTAAAAGTAATAATAGATGCTTATGATGGGGAAATTAATTATTATATAACTGATGAAACAGATCCAATTGCAATGGCATATAGCAAAATGTATAAAGGATTATTTAAAAAAGGAATACCAGAAGATATATCAAAACACTTTAAATACCCAGAATATTTGTACAATGTACAAGCAGAATTATTAAAAATTTACCATAATGATAAAGTTGATATAATTTACAGGGCAGATGATATATGGGATTTTGCAAAATATAATAGTACAAAAATAACAAATGCAACTGGAAGTGTTTTAAAACCATATTATGTTATGGTAAAAGACGGAGAAGAAGAAAAAATAGGGTTAATACAAAATTATACTCCAAATGGAAGACAAAATTTAATTTCTTATTTAGTTGGGGTAACTGATGGTGAAACAAATAAATTGAAGTTATACAAATTTTCTGAAGATAGCAATATAGTAGGTCCAATGCAGCTAGAACAGCAAATAGAACAAGATGAGGCAATATCAAAAGAAATAGAGCAATTAAACACAACAGGAACTAAAGTAACAAAACAAATGATAATAGTACCCGTTGAAAATACTCTTTTATATGTAGAGCCAATATATCAAACAGCATTAAATGATCCAATAAACAATGTACCAGTATTAAAAAAGGTGATTGTTGCATCAGGAAATAAAGTAGCAATTGGAAATTCATTAGAAGAAGCTCTAAATAACTTGTTATCAAGATATGCAGTTGACATAGAAGTACAAAATACAGATAGTATAGAAGGATTAATAGAGTCAATAATAAAGGCAAACAATAACTTAAAAGAGTCAAGTGGAAATAGTAATTGGGAAATGGTAGGAACAGATATACAAAGACTTCAAGATTTAATTAATTCATTAGAAGAGATGTATAGTCAGCAACAAAAAAATGAAGATAAAAATATAAATGAAGATGAAAATGTAAATGTAAATGTAGAAAGTAGCGAAGATAGTATTAAAAATGAAAATAGTCTTGAGAATGAATTTTAAAAAATAAACCTTCAATGTATAAAAAAATTAAAAAAATCCATCTTAATTATAGGTGGATTTTATGTTTTTAAAAAAGAAAGAATTTAAACTACTCTCTAGTTCAATAGATAAATTAAATAAAATGTTACAAGAAGGCAATATAACTGAACTTTCATATATTATGGGAAGTAAAAAAGAGCTTATAAAAAGAAATTTACTTGCTGGAATTTTTAGGGGAGTAGGTATTGGTATAGGTGTTACTATAATTACGGCTATTTTAATAATGATTTTACAGAAAATAGTTTCTTTAAATATTCCAGTAATAGGAGAATATATTTCTGATATAGTTGATATTGTACAAAGGAGTAGGTAAAAATTAGCTTTTTAAATTAATAAAAAAATAAAGAAGATGTAATTTGAATAAGAAAAAAGGGTTTTAAATTATTAATGAATATGTTAGAATAATTTAAGAAAATAATTCTATAAGGAGACGAGAAATGATAATAAAAATTGAGCAAACAAAATCAAATTTTAAAAATAAATTTGAAATTAAAATTAATAATGAATTAAAATATTTGGCAGGTACACCTTGGATGGATATCAAGGCGCCATTAGATATGGATAATATTAGACATTGTATAATTACTAAAACAGATGAAAGTATTTGCTTAAAAACTTCTTATAATATTATAGAAAATATTTACAATACAGCTATTCCGATGAAGTGGGCATTTACAGGGGAACAAAAAGCTCTTATTTTTAGCATATATGACAACGAAAATAATATTTGTGGAAAATTTTATAAATTAACAAATGGCTTTTTAAATACAAAATATGTAATTGAATATAAAAATTATACATTAAAAAGTTATGATGTATCTGTTGGTAAAACTAGAAATATTTCAATATATAATGAAGAATGTCAAATTGCTGAAATAGTAAAACCTTTAAATACATCTGATAATTTGGATTGTTATTTTCTATTTTTACTTGATAAATATAGTGACCTACAAGTAATTCTTTCATTTTTTACTATATTTTTTGATTATCAGAATTATCCTAATAAAGGAGAAGCGGTAGGATATAAAAAAGAAGTAAATATAAGATATACATATGATAAAAATAATAAATTTTATGATAGAAATTGGATAGAAAATAATTTTAATAAAGAAGATGTAGATACAATAAATAGTCAAATATTAGAAAATAGAAAAAATAGTACTAACACTATAAAAAAACAGGGTAAATACATAGTTTTATTTGTTACGATAGTTTGGATATTATTGTTTGTAATTTTTGGAATTTTATATAATTTATAATAATGGAGATTAGTTAAAGTTTTATATTCTTTGGTGCAGGTGGTGGGGGTCGAACCCACACGAATGTTACTTCGCAGGATTTTGAGTCCTGTGCGTCTGCCAATTCCGCCACACCTGCATATTAAAATTTAATTTAATATATTAAAGTACTTTAATATATTAACACAAAAAAAAATAAAAGTCCATGACTTTTTATAAAAAATGTAAAACTTTTTTTAAACCACTTTAAATTTTAAAAAAAATATGGTACAATAACCACGAAAAAAGTCAGAAGAAAAAAATGGAGGTAGAAAAATGGAATTTAACAAATGTGCAAGGTGTGGAAGTTTTTATTTATCAAATGGAAATGTATGCCCAAAATGTAGTAGTAAAGAAAAACTAGAATTTTCAACATTCAAAAATTATATAGAAGAAAATGGTCTAAACGAAAACTTAGATATTATTTCAACTCAAACAGGTATATCAGTAAAAAATTTAAATAGATTTTTAACATATGAAAACAATATTAATGAAATCCAGAGTGCGGGAGATGTAGAAAAATTACCACATGAATCTTTATAAACAAATAATGTAATTTATAGAGAAACTTGTTATTTAATAAAAAAGTAAACTTTTCTATATATAATAAAGAGGGTTTATAGGTAAATCCCCAAAAAACCTAAATATATTATTACAAGGAATGAAATCTTATGAAAAATGCATTAGAAGTATTAAAAGAAAGAGGATACATAGAACAAATGACCCATCCAAAAGAAATGATGGAACTTTTTAGTCAAAATAAATGTATACCATTTTACATCGGAATAGATCCAACAGCAGATAGTATCCATGTTGGACATTTTGTTTCATTAATGGTAGCAGGTTATATGCAAAGATGTGGAAATAAACCTATAATCTTAGTAGGAGGAGGAACAGCAAGTATAGGTGATCCATCTGGTAAAACAGATATGAGAAAAATGATGACAAGAGAAGTAATCCAGCATAATGTGCAAGCAATAAAAAGGCAAGTAGAAAAATTTGTAAGCTTTGAGGGAGAAAATGCAGCAATAATAGTAAATAATGCAGATTGGTTATTAGATTTAAATTTTATTGATTTTATGCGTGAAATAGGAAGTCTATTTTCAGTAAATAAAATGCTTGCAGCAGAATGTTATAAACAAAGAATGGAAAAAGGTCTAACATTTTTTGAATTAGGATATATGCTTATGCAATCATATGATTTCTTACATTTATACAATACTTATGGGTGCAAACTCCAAATAGGAGGAAATGATCAATGGTCAAATATAATTGGAGGAGTAGAGCTAATTCGTAAAATAGGTAAAGATGATTCATATGGTTTAACATTTAAACTACTTACAACAAAAGAAGGCAAAAAAATGGGGAAAACAGAAAAAGGAGCATTATGGTTAGACCCAAATAAAACATCACCATATGAATTTTATCAATATTGGAGAAACATAGAAGACGAAAGTGTAGAAACAGTATTATCATTATTAACATTTTTACCAATGGAAGAAGTAAAAAGACTTTCATCACTAAAAGATGAACAAATAAATGAAGCAAAAAAAGTTGCTGCATATGAAATAACCAAACTAATACATGGTAAAGAAGAAGCTGAAAAAGCACAAGAAGCATCAAATGCATTATTTGCAGGAAATGGTAATTTAGAAAATATGCCAACTAGCAAAATTGAAAATTGTAATATTAGTATAATAGATGCACTAATAAAGGCAAATTTAGCACCATCAAAAAGTCAAGCAAGAACATTAATAAACCAAGGTGGAATAATGCTAAATGATGAAAAAGTCACTGATGTAAATTATAATTTATCAGAAAAAGATTTTCAAAAAGGATATGCTATATTAAAAAAAGGTAAAAAAATATTTCATAAATTAGAATTTTAAATTTTCTCCAAATGGGGACGGTAATGTATATTTAATTTGAGGTTAAAGGTATTGATATATCTTAAAATATAGTGACGCGAAGTTTGGGAGGATGCAAATTCACATAGACCAGTCCAGCGCAACTTTTCACACTTTGAATTCACTATTTTAGTTATTCATATGATATGTCCGACCAGCAAGGAACAGAATTTTAAGATATATCAATACCTTTAACCTCAAATTAAATATACATTACCGTTCTTTTTTGGACACTTGACAAAAATATTTTTATATTATATTATAAACAAAAATTTGTGGTAAATATTTTAAATTAGTGCTACAAATAAAAAAAGATAGGAGGAATGTAAAAATGGAATTAAAAGGATCAAAAACAGAGAAAAATTTAATGGAAGCTTTTGCAGGAGAGTCACAAGCAAGAAATAAATATACATATTTTGCAAGTAAAGCAAAAAAAGAAGGATATGAGCAAATAGCTGCAATATTCCAAGAAACAGCAGATAATGAAAAAGAACATGCTAAAATGTGGTTTAAATTGTTACAAGGTGGAGAGATAAAGTCAACACTAGAAAACTTACAAATGGCAGCTGAAGGTGAAAATTATGAATGGACAGATATGTATGACAGAATGGCAAAAGAAGCAAAAGAAGAAGGATTTGACCATATAGCATTTTTATTTTCAGAAGTTGCAAAAATAGAAAAAGAACATGAAGAAAGATATAAAAAATTAATAGAAAATGTAGAAGATGGACTAGTATTTAGTCGTGATGGAGATAGAATTTGGAAATGCAGAAATTGTGGACATATAGTTATAGGAAAATCAGCACCAGAAATATGTCCAGTATGTAGTCATCCAAAAGCATATTTTGAAATTAAAGCAGAAAATTATTAAAAAAGTTAAGTTTTAGGTTACATTTATGTGAGTGAACTTTAGGGACGTTCCTTAAAGTTCATTTTTGTAATTTGAGGTTTAAAAATAAGCCACGAATTAAAAAAAATGAACTTTAAGGAATGTCCCTAAAGTTCATCCACAAATTGAAAATTTTACTTTAATATTTTATTTAAATATGTTATAATTCTTATGGAGGGAAAATATGCCAAAGTTTTTTGTAAACCAAAATCAAATAGAAAATAATAATATATATATAAAAGGTCAAGATGTAAAACACATAAAAACAGTTTTAAGATGTAAAATAGATGAAGAAATAGAAATATGTAACAAAGAAACTCTAGAAAATTATATATGTATTATAAAAGAGTTAAAAGAAGAATATATAAAATGTAAAATAAAAGATAGAATAGAGCAAGCATCAGAGCCTAAAACTAAAGTAACTATTTTTCAAGGATTACCAAAAGCTGATAAAATGGAACTTATTATTCAAAAATCAGTGGAACTAGGGGTATATGAAATAGTTCCAGTTCAAATGGAAAGATGTATAGTAAAACTTAACTCGAAAGATGAGGTAAAAAAAATTCAAAGATGGCAAAAAATTGCTGAAGTTGCAGCAAAACAGTCAGGAAGAAATATAATTCCTAATGTAAATAATGTAAAAAAAATATCTGAAATTTGCAATTTAGTGAGTAAATATGATATATTACTAGTAGCATATGAAAATGAAAAAGAAAATACTTTAAAAAATGAGATAAAAAAATTATTAAAAAAAGAAGATAAAGATTTAAAAATAGGAATTATAATTGGACCAGAAGGTGGAATCTCAACAAAGGAAATAGAAATGTTAAATAATAGTAATATAAGAAGTGTTACATTGGGAAACAGGATATTAAGAACAGAAACAGTAGCATTAAATGTATTAAGTATTATAATGTATGAATTAGAATAATTTATTACAAATAATTATTTTTAATAACATAAAAATCAAGTAAAGTTAAAATATTTTAAGACTTCAGTGTAAGAAAGGAAAGATTCAATAAAATGGAAAAAATAATTAATGACAAGGATACAATAAAAGCTATTTTTTTTAATATAATTAAAGCAATAATATTAATTTTATATTTTTTCGCAATAAATATTGCATTGAAATATATTGATGAAAAAGTAATATATGAATACATTAAAATATTTGCAATAGTATATTTGTTACTTGGGATAATCTATTTAGAAAAAGCCTACAAAAATGATAGTGTTCCAAATGTCATATTTGCAATAGAGCTATTTGTAATATCTGCACATACATTGTCAATTGAATATGTAATAAACAAATTTAAATTTGAACTTGCAATATATTTGCTTTGTTCATCATATATTTTTGCTATATACTATGTTTTAAAATCAATAATTATATATACGAAGGCTAAAGCAAATTATATGAAGAGTTTTAGTGATGTACCAGAAATAGTCAAAAATGAAAAACCAATAGTAAAAGAAGCAAAAAGAAAAGAAGAAAAAGAAGATATAAAAGATAGCAAAAAAGATGTAGAAGAAGTAGATGAGCAAAATGGAACACTTGAAAACAAAATGGAAATAGAAAAAGATAATAAAAAAGAAGTTAAAAGTAAAACAAAAAAAGTAGCAGAAGAAAATAAAAAAGAAGCTGATGCTAAGGCAAAAAAAACTATGAAAAAAGAAGCTGATACTAAAAATAAAAAAGCATCAATAAAAAAAGAAGAAAAGGAAGCTGATACCAAAAACAAAAAAGCATCAACAAAAAAAGGAGAAAAGGAGACTGATACCAAAAACAAAAAAGCATCAACAAAAAAAGAAAAAAAAGAAACAACAAGCAAAACAAGTAAATCAATAAAAAAAGATGAAAAAATAACTAGTAAAAAAACAAAAAGTAAGAATGAAGAAAAAAATGAAGTTAAAGATACTAAAAAGGCTGATAAAAGTGAAAAAAGCAGTGAAAACACAAAAAGTACTAAAAAATAAAGAAGGTTAAAAACCAAGAAAAAGAGGTAAAAAAATGATAAAAAGTATGACGGGTTTTGGAAAAAGTAGTTTGAACTTAAATGAAAGAAATTATCAAATAGAAATTAAAAGTGTGAATCATAGATACTTAGATATTCAGGTGAAACTTCCAAGACAATTAAGTTATTTAGAAGAAATGTTAAAACTAGAAATTTCAAAAAAAATAAAAAGAGGAAAAATAGATGTAATAATAACATTTGAAAATAATAGTGAAAAAGGCAAAAATATAAAAATAAATACTGAAATTACAAAAATGTACATAAGTGAACTAAAAAATCTTGCAAAAGAAGAAAATTTATTATCAAATATAGAAGTAACAGATATAGCAAAATTCCCAGATGTATTATTAATACAAAATGTAGAAGATGATGAAACAATAAAAGAAGAAATTCAAACAGTACTTTTTGAAGCAATAACAAAATTATTAGAGATGAGAAAAGCAGAAGGAATGAAAATATACGAAGATTTGCAAAAAAGAATAGATAAAGTAGCAGAAGAAATAAAAAAAATATCATCAATATCTACTAGACTTATTGAAGAATATGTTGTAAAATTAGAAGCAAGGGTAAAAGAATTAACAAAAATGCAGGAAATAGATAAGTATCGTATAGCACAAGAAATAGTAATATATGCTGATAAATCATCAATAGAAGAAGAAATTACAAGATTAAATAGTCATATAATGCAATTTAAAAATCTACTAAATTTACAAGAACCAGTAGGAAAAAAATTAGATTTTATAATTCAAGAAATGAATAGAGAAACAAACACTATAGGCTCAAAATCATGTAACTTACAAATTACAAATGGCGTAATAGAGATAAAAACAGAACTAGAAAACATAAGAGAACAAATACAAAATATAGAATAGGAAGGATGAATGATATGCAATTAGTAAATATTGGATTTGGTAATATTGTATCAGCAGCAAGAATAGTAGCAATAGTAAGCCCTGAATCAGCCCCAATAAAAAGAATGGTGCAGGAGGCAAAAGACAATAAAACAGCAGTTGATGCTACATATGGAAGAAGAACAAGAGCTGTTTTAATAATGGATTCAGGTCATATAATACTATCTGCAGTTCAGCCAGAAACTGTAGCAAGTAGGTTAGATAAAGATATTGGAGCAGTACAAACTGTGGTTGATGATGAAAAAGAATAAAATTTAGGAGGTAATGTAAAATGATGGTAAAACCAACAGTAGGAGAATTATTAGAAAAGGTGGAAAATAGGTATTCTTTAGTTATAGCAACAGCTAAAAGAGCAAGACAACTTGCACAAGGACAAGAGCCTTTAACAAATAAAAAAGAAGAATCATATGTTACACTAGCTGCAGATGAAATAGCAGAAGGGAAGGTAAAAGTAGTATGCTAGTAATTTTATCAGGAGTATCAGGAGCTGGAAAAGATACAATAAAAAAAGAACTAATAAAAAGAATGGAAAATGTAATATCTCTACCTTCATATACTTCAAGAGAGCCAAGAGCAGGAGAAGAAGAAGGAGTACAATACCATTTTATAACGAAAGAAGAATTTATAGGAAAAATTAGAAATGAAGAATTTTATGAATATGATATACATCATAACAATTATTATGGAACATCAAGAAAATTGATGAATGAAAAATTGCAAAGTGGAAAAATAATTGTAAAAGATATTGAAGTAAATGGAACAGAAAACTTAATAAAATTATTACGAAATGAAACAAAATTAGTAACAATTTTTTTGAAAGTTGAAAGAGAAGAACTAAAAAGAAGATTACTAAACAGAGGAGATAACCTATCAGAAGAAGATATGGAAATAAGACTTGGAAGATTAGACTATGAAGAATCTAAAATAAATCTTTATGATTATGTAATAAAAAATGATGAATTAGAAAAAACAGTACAAATAATAATGAAAATTATAGAAAACGAAAAAAGAATAGAAGATTATACTAAAGTAAAATAAAAGAGGTGCAATAATGATAGTAATACTTTCAATTATATATATATTAATTTTTTTAATATTTGGTCTAGTAGTATTTTCTGTTATGCAAATAAGACTTGCAGGGATAAAGGTAAAAGATTTTTGGAGCTTTATTGAAGCCAATCAATTATTAGATAAGCTATATAAGTTTGCTGTGCAATATAATAATATGTCACCACAAGAACAAGTGATATATCTGCAAGAAGCAGAAAAAATATTTACAGCATTTGATAAAATACCACAAGAATTGTGGAGTGAGGAATATGAAAAATATAAAAAAGTATTAAAAAAATATAATGATATAAAAATGATAAGATGGGCCTCAAACTAAATTACTAAAATTGGTCTTGCAAGGCCATTTTTTATTGTACTTGTTTAAAAATATAAGGAGTAATTTTTATGCAAATAAAATATAAAAAACAAGATAAAGTATGTATAATATTTTTTGTTTTAATGATAGTAACTGCAATAATAATTTTTTTATTTTCAAGTCAGGATGGTAAAAAATCTACATCTACAAGTGATAATTTTATAAAACAAATAGTTAAAATAATATATGGAAACGACATAGATGAAGCAAAACTCGAAAAAATTACAGATGACTTAAGTTTTTATATAAGAAAATTAGCACATTTTACAATTTATACTATATTTGGTATAAATGCATTTGGTTTTATAAATACATTTAATATAACTCTGAAAAGAAAGATATTATTTGCAATATTAATAGGAGCATTATATGCATCAAGTGATGAGTTCCATCAACTGTTTTCGATAGGTAGGTCTGCGAGTATAAAAGATGTTGGAATAGATTGCTTAGGAGTAGCTTTTGGAATTTTGCTAATAAATATTACTATATATGTGAAAAATAATCTGGACAAAAAAAAAGAATAATGATATAATTTGTAAAAATTAAAAGAAAGAAAGTGAGATTTGTAAAATGCAAGGAAAACACGCAAGTAATAATTATAATGTAGAAAAAAGTGCCAAAAGAGAGCCAAGAAAAAAAAGAACAGGGCTTAAGGTATTTGGAATAATTGTATTAGTATTAATAATTATATTAGTAGCAATAATTGGGGCAACATATTGGTATATAACAGATAAATTAGGAAAAATTCAACATGTAGATATAGATATAAGTCAACTAGACATTTCAGAAGAAGCTGAAAAAAATCTGTCTGGATTTAGAAATATTGCACTATTTGGAATAGATAGTAGGTCAATAGATGATTATGGAGAAGGCAACAGAAGTGACTGTATAATAATTGCAAGTATAAATAATTCTACAAAAGAAGTAAAATTATTATCAGTATACAGAGATACATATGTTCAAATAGAAGGACATGGATTAGATAAAATAACCCATGCATATTCATATGGAGAAGCACCACTTGCTATAAGTACATTAAATACAAATTTGGACTTAAATATAAAGGAATTTGTAACAGTAAATTTTGATGCGGTAGCAGAAGCTATAAATGCTTTAGGTGGAGTTACAATAGATGTAGAGCAAGAAGAAGTAAAATACATAAACAGTTATATTAATGAAACATCAAATGTAACGGGAATTGAAACAAGTAGAATTTCAGGACCAGGAAGACAAACTTTAGATGGTATTCAAGCAGTTGCATATGCAAGAATAAGATATACATCAGGCGGAGATTATAAAAGAACGGAAAGAATGAGAACAGTAGTAGAAGCAATGTTTGATAAACTTAAAACAAAAAGTATAGGAGAAATAAATAGCTTTGCAGATAAAGTATTACCACTAATATATACAAATATAGATTCAGGCGAAATGATTTCAATGATTCCAGATTTAATGTCATATAAAATAACAGATAGTATAGGCTGGCCATATGACACAAAAGGAATTACATTAGATAGATGGTATGGTGTACCAGTAACATTAGAGAGCAATGTATCTGAATTACATAAAGAATTATTTGGGGAAGAAAATTATACACCATCTAGTACAGTACAAGAAATAAGTAATAAAATAGTAACAAAAACAGGATATAGGCAATAAATTTTAGCTAAAACATAAGATATAAAAAATTAATAGGGGGACTTATAATGAATGCAAGATATAATATTAATGAAGAAGCAATACTTGATCAAAATTTAATAGTACCTGAAATTATAAGAAGTGCCAAAAAGATAAAATATGAATCAATTAAAAGAATATTAGATGTAATAATATCAAGTATAGGACTAATTTTATTACTACCGGTTTTCTTAATATTAGCCATCATCATCAAAATCGATTCTAAAGGCCCAATAATATATGCACATAAAAGAATAGGAAAAAATGGAAAAGAAATTAAAATTTATAAATTTAGAACAATGTATGAAAATGCAAATGAAATGATAAAAGATTTTACAGAAGAACAGATGAAAGAATGGAAAACAAACTTTAAACTAAAAAATGACCCAAGAGTAACAAAAGTTGGAAATATTTTAAGAAAGACAAGCCTTGATGAATTACCACAAATAATTAATATTATAAAAGGAGAATTATCAATTATAGGACCAAGACCAGTTGTAGAAGAAGAACTTGAAAAATATGGAAGTAACAAAAATAAATTCCTAAGTATAACACCAGGACTTACAGGATTTTGGCAAGCAAATGGAAGAAGTGATACTACATATGAGCAAAGGATGCAAATGGAATTATATTATGTAGATAATTGTAATTTTAAATTAGATTGTCAAATATTTTTTAAAACATTTTCAGCAGTATTAAAAAAAGAAGGGGCAGTATAAGTGAAAGATATCAAAATTATAGTAGCAACACATAAAAAATATGAAATGCCAAAAGAAGATATATTTATACCAGTTCAAGTAGGTAGTCAAGGAAAAGAACCTTTAGGCTATCAAAAAGATAATGAAGGTAAAAATATATCTTCTAAAAATCCGTATTATTGTGAGCTTACTGGAATATATTGGACATGGAAAAACTTAGAAGCAGAATATATTGGCTTAGTACATTATAGAAGATATTTTGCAAGATCAAAGTTATTTGATAAAAATAAGTTTGACAAAATAATAACTAGAAAAAAACTAGAGAAGGTATTAGAAAAAACAGATATAATATTACCTAAAAAAAGAAAATATTATATAGAAACAATCTATTCACACTATAAACATACAATGTATATTGAGCCATTAGATGAAGCCGGAAAAATTATAAAAGAAAAATATACAAAATATTATAATGAATTTGAAAAACTAAAAAAACGTAGATCAGCACATATGTTTAATATGTTTATAATGAAAAAAGAGTATTTTGATGAATATTGTAAGTGGCTATTTCCAATACTTTTCGAATTAGAAAAGAGAATAGACCCTAAAAATTATAATGATTTTCATGCAAGATATTTAGGTAGAATATCAGAAAGACTACTTGATGTTTGGATTAACACAAATAAACTAAAATATAAAGAATTAGATGTAGTTTATATGGGAAAAACAAACTTTGCAAGAAAAGTAATTTCAGTTATAAATGCAAAAATTACTGGAAAAAAATATGAAAAGAGTTTTTAATTTAAATATTAAAAATAACATAATAAAAAATGAAAACACATTTTATTAATAGTATTAATTAAAAAGTTTGAAAAATATAGGTGAAGAAATGGAAGATTTAATAACAGTTATAGTACCAGTGTTTAAAGTAGAAAAATATTTAGAAAAATGTGTAAAAAGTATATGTTGCCAAACTTATAAAAATCTTGAAATAATATTAGTAGATGACGGCTCACCTGATAATTGTGGAAAAATGTGTGATAAATATGCTAAATCTGATAAAAGAATAAAAGTAATTCATAAAGAAAATGGAGGGCTATCTGATGCAAGGAATGCAGGAATTAAAATGGCAACTGGAAAATATATTGCATTTGTAGATTCAGATGATTATGTCTCAAATGACTATATAGAGTATATGTATAAAATACTAAAAAAAGAAAATACAAAGATATCTATATGTGAGCTTCAAATAGTATGGAAAAATACAACAATAGAAAATAATAAAGAAAATAAAGTACAAAAATTAACATCTAAACAAGCATTAGAGAACTTATTATATTCACAAGGAATAGATGTATCGGCTCCACGGAAAATTATATGAAAAAACTTTATTTGAAGATATTGAATTTCCAAAAGGAAAAGTTTATGAAGATACAGCAATTATGTACCAATTATTTGAAAAAGCTAAAAAATTAGGTTTTGGAAATAAAAAATGTTATTATTATGTAGCTAGAGGTGACTCCATATCTAAAAGTAGAGGATTCACAAAAAAAGAAGAGGATTACATAAATAATACAAACCAAATGCTTGAATATATAAAAAATAAATACCCAGAATTAGAAAAGGCTGTAAAAAGATTTTATGTGTATGCAAATTTTAGAATATTAAGGATGCTGATTTACACAAAGCCAAAAAATAAAAAAATGGAAAAAAAGGTATCTGGAGAAATAAAAAAATATAAAAAAGAAGTTTTTAAAGACAAAAAAACACCAAGAAGAGATAAAATAGCAATAATAACATTAAACCTTGGGCTTCCTGTATTTAAAATTATATGGAATTTATACTGCATTATAACAGGAAGAATATAAAATTTGGATATCAAAAAAAGAAAGGAGCTATAATATAAATTTAATTCTATAAATTTATATTAAATAAAGAATGATTGTATATATAGTAATGTTATTAATATCAATAGTATTCTTAAAACTAGAAGAAAAACAAGAAAAAAAGAAACTAAAAATACTAATGCTTATTTTAGCAGTAGTTCCTTTTTTTCTTGTTTCTATATTAAGATATGATCTTGGAACAGATTATCTAAAAAGATATGTACATGACTTTAATGAAATGGCACAAGGAAGAAATATAGAAAATCTCGAAATAGGATTTAAATTGTTAATACAATTTTGCTTAATATTTACAACTAACCCTAATATATTATTTGTAATTACAAGTACAATAATTTTAGGACTAATTATGTATACAATATTTACAAAATCAAAAAACTATATATTAAGCATATTAATATTTTTCTTATGTGGATTTTTCTTTAATTCATTAAATTTAGTAAGACAATATATAGCAATAAGTTTAATATTATTTGGATATAGATTTTTATTAAAAGAAAAAAAATATTATTTTGCATATATTCTTTGCACTTTTATTGCAATGACTATGCATAGTACTAGCATGATTGCAATAATATTAGTATTTTTGAATAAAAAAGAAATAATGAATTTTAAATGGCTTATACCAATTAGTTTTTTAATATTAATAATAAATGAAAATTTATTTGAACTAATAAAACCAATAATACAAAACACAAGATTTAATGTATATTTAACAGGAAACATGGCAAAAGGTGAAATATCCATTCTTTATATATTAGAAAACTTTTTAGTTTATATTTTTATGTATTATATTTATATAAAAAATAAAAAAGTTAACCAAAATGGGAAAGAAGAAACATTATTATTAAATGTTCAAGGGCTTTCACTACTTACAACTGTATGTGGTGCATGTCATATGCAATTTATGCGTATAGCACTATACTTTTTCATTTTCCAGATAATATCAATACCACTATTTATATACAAAATTCCAGTAGATGAAGTGAAAAAAGATATAGAAAAAATATTTAAAAAAATAAAAATATCTTCAGAAAAAATAAAATTAGAAAAGATTATGCCTAAATTCAAAGAAATAATAAGTGTAATATTCATTATTTGCTTACTATGTGTATTTTGGCACACAAATATAAAAAATAATGACAATGAAGTTGTACCATATAAAACAATAATAAATAAAGAAATTTCAATAGGAGAAAAATAATGTTAAAAGAAACAATATCAATAATTATGCCAGCATATAATGCAGAAAAAACCATAGAAAGTGCAATAAATTCAGTACTTAAGCAAAACTATAAACAAATTGAACTTATAATAATTGATAATGGTTCAAAAGATAAAACACAAGAAATAATAAAAAAATATGAAAATAAAAAAACAGAAATAATTATAAAAAATATATATTTGGAAGTTGCAAATGTAAGTTATGCAAGAAATGTAGGAATTGACAAAGCAACAGGAAAATACATAGCTTTTTTAGATGCAGATGATGAATATGAGAATAATTTTATAAAGAATATGCAAGAAGCAATAAAAAATGCAAATTCTGAGATTGTAACTTGTGCATATAAAACAAAGAATAGCAAAAAATCATGGAATTTAAAAGAATATGAAAACATAAAAAATACAAGTAATATAAAGGAATATTTAGAAATTTTAAAAGAAAATTATTTATTTAATCAAATATGGAACAAATTATATATTACAAAAATTATAAAAGAAAATAATATAAAATTTAGCACCAATTTTGAACTTGGAGAAGATTTATTATTTAATTTGCGATATTTAAAAAATATAAATAAAGTAAGTTATATAAATGATGAATTATATATATATACAGACGGAGAAAATGGTCTAAATTTAAAATACAGAAAGGACAAATTTAAAATAGAATATGAATTAACTAAAAATTTAGAATCATTTTACAAAGAAAAAAAATACGATTTAAATTATATTTATAATAGATATGCAAGAATTTACTATAATGGTATATTAAACATATACAATAAAAACAATAAACAAACAAAAAAAGAAAAAGATAATGAATTAAAAAAATTTATAAATACAAAGCAATATAAAAACGATTTAGAATTTCTAAAAAATAAAGTAACAGATAAAAAATTTAAAATAGCAATAAAATATTTTTATACAAAAGGTTTTATTTTTATAAAATTATTTATATTTCTTGTAACTTTAAAAAAATATAATTAAAATGTTCTAACTAAATATAGATAAAAAAGAGAGGAGTAACTACAAAAAATTGTAGTAAAAAATATGAAAATATATGTAAATGCTTATTTAGAAAATAATTTAGGTGATGATTTATTTATAAAAATATTAACAGAAAGATATAAAAAACATAAGTTTTACAGTATAACAAAAGGATTTAAAAATTATACAAAAAATAATTTTAAAGTATATTCTAATAAATATATTTTTAAAGTTTTAAAAAAGTTTGAACTAGAAAAGTATTTAGCAAATAAATTTGACTTGGTTATTACAATTGGCGGAAGTATGTATCAAGAAAATAATGATAATAATAGAGACTTTTCTTTGCGGAAAAAATAAATACTATATCTTAGGAAGCAATTTTGGACCATATAAAACTCAAAAATATTTTGATAATTTATATAGTGTTTTTAGTAAAGCAGAAGATGTTTGTTTTAGAGAAAAATATTCATATGAGCTTTTTAAAACACTGCCAAATGTGAGATATGCCTCTGATATAGTATTTAATTTAGATACAAAAAATATAAAAAATACAAATGCAAAAAGGGTTATTTTTTCAATAATATCATGTAAATATAAAATGGAAGAAAAATATCAAAAAGATTATAATGAAAAAATAATCGAAATGATAGATTTTTATATAGAAAAAGGATATAAAATTTGTTTAATGTCATTTTGCAGAGAAGAAAAAGACGAAGAAGCAATAGAAGAAATTTTAGAAAAATGTCCTAAAACAGTAAAAGAAAAAATAGAAAAATATTATTATAATGGAAATTTAGAAGAAGCATTAAATATAATTGGAGATTCTAGAATAATAGTAGCTAGTAGATTTCATGCAAATATATTAGGTCTATTATTTGGAAAAAATGTAATAACACTTTCTTATAGTGATAAAACAAAACATGTATTAAGTGATATGGGACTAGATTCAAATATTATAGATATTAAAGAAATTAAAAATTTCAATATAAAACAAAACCAAAAGCTTTTGCAAGATAACTTTTCAAGTGAAGTAGAAATAAAAGTAATAGAAGCAATAAATGATGCAAAAAGGCAGTTTGAAAAATTAGACAAAATATTGTTATAAAATTAAATACATAAAAATAAAGGATGATTTTAATGGGAAAAGGAAAACAGTTACTAAAAAATACAGCAATAGTAACAATAGGGAAAATTGCAACACAATTAATAACTTTCTTTTTATTACCTATTTATACAGCACTACTAACTCAAGAAGAATATGGAGTTGTGGATTTATTAAATACATTAGTTAGCCTATTTTTACCAATAGTAACTTTGCAAATAGAGCAAGGAGTATTTAGATATTTAGTAGATTGTAGAGGAAATAGAAATGAAGAAACAAAAATTATTACAACAATACTTAAATTTATTGTAATACAAAGTTTTATTTATATAATAATTATATTAATTGCAAGTTCTTTTATAAATAATCCGTATAAATACTTTCTAGCAGGAAATTTAATAGTATCAATTTTTTCAAGTATTTTCTTGCAAATTGCAAGAGGATTAGGGGACAATAAAAGTTATGCAATAGGAAGTCTTATATCTGGTTTTGCAATAGTTATTCTTAATATCATATTAATTGTAGTTTTTTCTTTAGGTGCATATGGAATGCTACTTGCAACATTACTTGGAAATTTAATATGTGCAATATATATTTTTTGGAATAAAAAATTATATAAATATATAAAGCTAAAACAAAATGATAAAAATTTGCTGAAAGAAATATTAAAATATTCAGTACCACTAATACCTAATATGATATCATGGTGGGTAGTAAATGCATCTGATAGAACTATAGTAACAGCTATTCTTGGAATAGCACAAAACCGGAATATATTCAGCAGCAAATAAATTTTCAAATGTATTTTCAAGCCTTTATAGTGTATTTAATTTAACATGGACAGAATCTGCTGTAATAAACATAAATTCTGAAGATAAAGATGAATTTTTTAGCAAAATATTTGATGTAACAATAAGATTTTTTGGTGCTTTAGCATTAGGAATTATTGCATATATGCCATTTGTATTTCCAATACTAATTAATGAAGATTTTAGTGAAGCTTATATGCAAATTCCAATTTTAATGCTTGGAAGTGTATTTAATATATTAGTAAGTTTTATAGGATCTATATATGTTGCAAAAAAGTTAACAAAAGAAATTGCTAAAGTATCAATATTTGCAGGTGTAATAAATATAGTTACAAATTTATTAATGATAAAATTCATAGGACTTTATGCAGCATCTATATCAACATTATTTGCATATTTAATAATGTTTATATTAAGATTTATAGATGTTAAAAAATATGTAAATTTAAAATTAAATAAAAACATTATAATATCTCTTATAGTTTTGTTTATAGTAGCATTTGTAGTATTTTATTTAAAAAATAGAAATTTAGAAATATGTAGTGCAGTAGTTGTTACTATCTATGCAGTTATTATAAATAAATCAAGTGCAAAATTTGTTTTTGAGAGTGTTGTTTCTAAGTTTGCTGTAAAACATGAGTTAAAGTAATAAGTATTATAATTGTTAATTAGGATTATATTAAAATTTAAAATAAAGCTTGAGCAAAAAAAGTATTAATGATATAATCCAAAAAAAAGGGGGTAGATTTTTTATGAACAAAACATTAAGAAATGTTTTAATTTTTTTAATAACATTTATTGCGATAATGTTATTAAATATTAACTTAAGTAATGCTGCAACATCAGGAGATTATGAATATACAGTTAAATCAGATGGAACTATAACAATTACAAAGTACACAAAACAAGAAGCAGTTACAACGATAAATATACCATCAGAAATAGCAGGAAAGAAAGTAACACAATTAGGAAGGCAATCTTTTCTTAGAGCAAAAGCAGATAGTATAGTAGTGCCAAATACAGTTAATACTTTAGACTATGGTGTATTCCAATATTCAACCATAAAAACAATTACTATTCCAAGTTCTGTAACTAAAATGAATATCTCTATGTTTACAGGGGCAACAAATTTAGAGAATGCAAATATTAATGCAAGTATTGATGTTTTACCAAATGCTACATTTAGTCAATGTATAAACTTAAAAAAAGTCACATTAAATAAAAAAATTAAAACCTTAGATTTACAAGCATTTGTATATTGTGAATCTTTAACAGATTTATCTTTTTTAAATGGTGTAGAAGAAATTGGACAAAGTTGTTTTTTATATTGTAAATCAATAAAAAAGGTAACAATTCCATCAACAGTTAAAAGGATATTAAGTGGTGGATTTGATTCAAATGTTGAAGTTGATTTATCAAAAACAAGACTAGTTGAGTTTGAAGCAGGATATTTTGCAGAAGCAACTAAAATTACCAAAGAAGGAACTTTAGATTATAATAAAGCATATGAAGTATTAGATTTAGTAAATAAGGAAAGAAAAGCAAATAATTTGCAACCATTAACTATGGATAAAGATTTATTAGAAGGAGCAATGACAAGAGCTGTAGAACTTAGTGTTTATAATAGTCATGATAGACCTACAGGCTTAACATGTTTTTCTATACATGAGAAGTTAGATGGAGAAAATATAGCATCTGGATACCCAAATTCAACATCTGTTATGTATGGATGGATGAATTCTTCAGGTCACAGAGCAAATATTTTAGGATCTGGTTATAAAAGTATAGGAATAGGATGTTTCTTAATTAATGGAAATTACTATTGGGTTCAATGTTTTAGTAGAGACAATCCAACAAACATTACAAAACCTGCAAATAAGCAAGGAGAACATTATATATATGTTGGAGATAATTACATAAAATTAACTGTAAATACAGAAAATGTAAAAATAAAACCAAATGCGAAAACAACAATAAAAATATTAAATAATGGGCAAAACTGTAATGCAAGTTGTGCTACATGGACAAGTAGTGATACATCTGTTGCAATAGTGGATAGCAAAGGAAATATACAAGGAAAAAAAGCTGGATTTGCAACAATAAAAGTAAAATTAGGATTAGATACAAAAAATGTAGAAGTATATGTAACACCTTATACAGATGTAGATAAATCAACTTGGTATACAAATGCAGTAAATTACTGTTATAATAACAACATATTTGCAGGGACATCAAATACAACATTTTCACCAGAAATGGACTTAACACGTGGGATGCTTGTAACAATACTTCACAGAATGGAAGGAGCACCATATGTATCAGGAACAAGTAAATTTCCAGATGTACAAAACACAAAAGAATATTACTATGTAGCAATAAAATGGGCAGCCAAAAATAATATAGTAAGTGGATATCATACAGGATATTTTGGACCAGAAGATCCAATTACAAGAGAACAACTTGCAGTAATATTAAATAAATATTGTAGATATAAAGGAAAATATAAAGCAAAAGTTGGAGATTTAACAAAATTTAAAGATGGAAATAAGGTTTCAAGTTTTGCAATTTGGGAAATGAGATGGGCTGTAGGATCTGGTGTAATCACAGGAACAGGTCAAAATACATTAAATCCACAAGGAAAAGTTTCAAGAGCACAAGCTGCAGCGATGCTTCATAAATATAGAATAAATATAAAATAAGAAATGAAATGGTCATTCTGGGACAGGTCCCAATTGACCATTTTTGGTTAATTGGGACCTGTCCCAGAATGACCAAAATAAATTTTGTAAAAAAAGCATAAAAAAATGTTGAAATATTTTCCTTAATGATATAAAATGTTAAAGATAAAATTCAAATAAAGAAAGAGGAATTTTTATGAAGAAAAAATATATTATCAGCTTTTTATTTGTGCTTGCAATGATACTATTTTCAGGAAAAGTATTTGGCTTTACTGTAGTAATAGACCCGGGACATGGAGGAACTGAGTCAGGAGCAGTAGCACAAGGAGGGGAGCTTGAAAAAGATTTAAATTTAAAAATTGCAAGATATTTACATGATTATTTATCAGAATATGATGTAACAGTCTATATGACACATGATGGACTTTCAGGGGGAGAATTAGAAATTTTTGATAGAGCAATTTTTGCAAGGGAGAAAAAAGCAGATTTAGTATTAAGCATACATTTAAATAGTATTGAAGAAGGAACTGCAAATGGTGCTGAAGTATGGGTAACTGCAAATAAATCATTAGACAAATACAATAAAAATATGACAGAATTTGGAAATAGAGTACTAAGCAATTTAGGAAAACTTGGAATAGGAAATAGAGGTGTAAAAACAAGCCTAAGAGAAAGTGATTGGTCTGAGGTTTATTCAGATGGAAGCAAAGCTGATTACTTTGGAATAATATGTTATTGTATGAGGGGATGTAAAATAGACTTTGGAGTAATTTCACCTGCAGGTGCAGTGCCAGCAAAAGTAGAAGCTGGTGAAGGAGTACCTGCAGCAATAATAGAACATTGTTTTTTAAGAGGAACAGATTATAAATTTATAGATTCTGATTCAGACTTAAAAAAATTAGCGGAAGCAGATGGAAAAGCTGTTGTAGAACAATTCGGATTAAAAAAGAAAAAACAAAAAGGAAATACGCCATTTAATGATATATACATAGATGATTGGTATCATGATGCAGTAAAATATACATATGAGCATAATTTGATTAAAGGATATAATAATACAACATTTGCACCAGAAGACAATTTAACAAGAGGAATGTTAGTTACAATTCTTCATAGAATGGAAGGAGAGCCTTATGTTTCAGGGGTAAGTAAATTTCCAGATGTACAAGATACAGAGGAATATTATTATGTAGCAGTAAAATGGGCAACCCAAAATGGAATAATACATGGTTATAACAATGGAAACTTTGGACCAGAGGACCCAATTACAAGAGAACAACTTGCAGTAATGCTTGCACACTATACACAATATAAAGGAAAATATAAAAAGCAAACTGTAAATTTAAATAGTTTTAAAGATGCAAATAAAATATCAAGTAATGCAATAGAGCAAATAACATGGGCAGTAGGAGTAAGAGTATTAGAAGGAAATAGTAGTAAATATTTAAATCCACAAGGAAACGCAACACGTGCAGATGTAGCAGCTATGCTTTATAAATACTGTACTAGAGTAAAATAATAAGTATAATGATATTAAAAAATAGGACATTTAAATTTTAAATTAAATATTAAATTATAAAGTTTATATACTAATAGCAATTTAAAATTAAGGAGTATACTATGGAAAAATATGACTATTTGGTAGTGGGAGTAGGACTATTTGGTGCAATATTTGCCTATGAAGCAAAAAAAAGAGACAAAAAAGTATTAGCTATTGAAAAAAGAAACCATATAGCTGGAAATATATATACAGAAAAGATTGAGGGAATAAATGTACATAAATATGGAGCACATATATTTCATACAAGCAATAAAAAAGTATGGGATTATATAAACCAATTTGCAGAATTTAATAGATATACAAATTCACCTGTTGCAAGATATAAAGATGAATTATATAATATGCCATTTAATATGAACACATTTCACGAGCTTTTGGGAGTAATAACTCCCAAAGATGCAAAACGAAAAATAGAAGAAGAAAAAAGAAATGCAAATATAAGTGAGCCCAAAAATTTAGAAGAACAAGCAATAAGTTTAGTTGGAAAAACAATATATGAAAAACTAGTAAAAGGATATACAGAAAAGCAATGGGGCAAAAAAGCAAATGAGCTTCCAAGTTTTATAATAAAAAGATTACCTGTTAGGTTTACCTATGATAATAATTATTTTAATGATAAATATCAAGGGATACCAATAGGTGGATATACAAAAATTATAGAAAAAATGCTAGATGGAATAGAAGTTAAATTAAATTATGACTTTTTTGAACATAGAGAAGAACTAGAAAATAATGCAGAAAAAATAATATTCACAGGACCAATAGATAAATATTATAATTATAAATATGGAGAGTTAGAATATAGAAGTTTAAAATTTGAAACAGAAATTTTAGAAGAAGAAAACTACCAAGGAAATGCAGTTGTAAACTATACAGAATTTGGAGTCCCATATACTAGGATAATTGAGCATAAACATTTTGAATTTGATACAGAAACTAAAAAAACGGTTATAACAAAAGAATATCCAGAAAAATGGGAAAAAGGGAAAGAAGAATATTACCCTGTAAATGACGATAAAAATAATGATTTATATAGTAAATATAAAGCTTTAGCAAATAATGAAAAAAGAATAGTATTTGGAGGAAGACTAGGTGAATATAAATATTATGATATGGATAAAGTCATAGAAAAAGCTTTAGATATGGTAAATCATGAATTTTTACAAGTATAAAGTAAAAATACTTGCTATAAATTAAACTGAAAAAAATTAATAAAAGTTATAGGTAACCTAAAAACCTAAATATAAATTCAAGGAAAGCAATATTACATGAGAAAAAACAAAAAAAGGATTTTACTCATAATTATTGGTTTATTGATATGTATAACAATTCTTGCATTTACAGCAATAGAAGTTAATTTTAATCAAAATTCAAAATTGAATAGTAATGTAAAAAACAGTGAAAATGACCAGTTAATAGAAAAGCTAGAAGCAGATTATTTTGAAGATTTATATTCAGAAGTGCCAGATGAAGGTGAAGATAAAAATAAAGAAGATTTAGAATCTGATAATATCAATGAAAATGAAAATATCATAGAAACTGCAAGTGATTTTCTAGAAGATAATTTTGAATATAACACTTATACAAATAATAACTCCAATAATTATAGAGAAAATGAAAATGAAAATCAAAATACTAATGTAAATAGCAATGAAAATACTAACAATACTGAAAGTAATACAGATTTATATGCTGTAGGTAAAGAAGCAACAAATTTTGAAGAAAAACAAAAAATAAATAAAAATATTGATCAAACAATAGTACTGCCTCACATAGATGAAGAAACCGGGGTAAAATATGTTACATATGAAGACTTTGGCGCAAAAAGTGATGAAGACTATGACAACTATGAAAGTTTTAAACTAACACATGATTATGCAAATAAATATGGGTATGAAGTAAGAGCGATGCAGGATAGTTATCATATATATAAATTAGAAGAATTACAACCAATATTAATACAAACATCTACAGATTGGGGAAAGGCAGAAATTTTTATTCATGATGAAGATATAAAAAATTTGGAGACAAAAAAATATTCAATATTTTATATAAATTATAATGAAGCAATTGTAACTATAAATGACAAAGAAATATTAGAACAGATACAATTAAATAGGCAAACTACCAATATACCTGAATTGCAAGGATATGGTAATCGATTATGTATTGCATATAATGAAAACAAAAGGCAGTTTGTTAGAGATGGTGCTGATGCAAATGATGGAAATGTACAGCAAGATGTTTTTAGAATAGATAACAATGGAAATATATTAAATGACATACAATGGGATTTTGATGAGATTACATCAATAAAAATGCTTCCTATTCCAGAAGAAACTATTACAATAAAAAATGCAAATTTTATAACTGTACTATCAGAAGATGGTCTAGAGTATGAAAATGAATATTTTCAAAGGAATATAAGATGCTATAGAAGTAATGTCATAATAGATAATATTAATCATAGCGTAAGCAATAAAGATATTGTAGGTGGAGCATATTATGGATTTATAAGAATATCTACAGCATGCGAAGTAAAGATAACTAATTGCGAATTATATAGCCATAAATATAAATCATATTCTACTTATGATTTATTATTAGAATATAACACAAATGTACTAATAAAAGGTGTAGTGTCAAATGATATATATGATAATAATAGATGGGGAATTACAGGAATGAATTATACAAAAGATATAACATATGAAAATTGTGTATTAAATAGAATTGATGCACATTGTGGAGTTCATAATTTAAATATTTATAATTGTGAAGTTGGAATAAAAGGTATAATTCTTGTGGGAAGTGGAGAATTAAACATTAAAAATACATCGGCAGTTTCAGACATGGGATTTATTATTCTACGTTCGGATTATGGAAGTACTTGGAATGGAAATATCAATATCGAGAATTGTACATATAACCCAACTATGGCAGAAACTATAGTTGCATTTGGAATATATTATGAGCAAAATACTGATGTACATGATTTTGGCTATGATTTATGCTTACCTAATATAAATATTAATGGTATAAAAATTAATGAAATAGACAATAGCAAAAGAAAAAATGAGCTATATGTGTATTATTGTGAAGAATATATTAATGATGTAAACAATGAAAAATTAATAGCAACATACAATTTGCCAGATAAAGCATATATATATAATTGTAATATGTCATTACTTCGAACAATAAAAGTGTTTTATACTGAGAAAAATTTGGCTACAGAAATTATTATAGATAATTCAGATAATTATAAGTTAGATAATAATGTGATAACAAATATAAATGCAGGAATGACTATAGAGCAATTAAAGCGAGATTTAAATTTAGGAATAAAGTATGAAGTACTAAGACAAGGGAAAATATTACAAGAAAACGAACTAATAGCAACAAGCGATACGGTTATTTGTGAAAATGAAGAGTTGTATTTGCTAATTGTAAAAGGTGATTTGAATTCTGATGGATTAGTGAATCTTATTGATTTGGTTAAAATGAAAAGATATATTGTTGGATTTGAAAAATTAGAACAAGAATATATAAAGGCTGCTGATATTAATTTAGATGAAGGCGATATAAATCTAATAGATTTAATTGCTATTAAGAATATAATAGCGGAAATCATATAGCAATGATTTGATTGTAAATCTATTTTACACTAAACAATTTAGTAAATGTATTAAAGTTACCTTATACATTTACTAAATCAAAAAACAGTTACAATTCATAGCCCAAAATAAATAGAAATATACTGTAATATATATAATTGTAAATAAAATTTGACACAAAAAAATAAACATACTTTTTAAAAAAATTAGAGCATTAAAAAATTTTAAAAATTCATGGACAATATAGAATGTAGTGTGATATAATTAACGAAAGTGTCAAAAAGTGTCATTTTTCGACACTTGATTAATAAAAATAAATGTGATAAACTAAACATAAAAGTTTTAAAGGGGGGAGACTTTATGTATCGTGTAATAAAAAGAATAATAGATTGTATATTAGCTATTATCATTTTAATAATTTTTGCTATTCCAATGTTAATTATAGCAATCGCCATTAAATTTGAAGATGGTGGACCTATTATTTATAAATCTAAGAGAGTTGGCAAAAAACTAAAAAAATTTAATGTCTACAAATTTAGGTCGATGAAAATTGAAAGAGAGGAATTAAAAAGTAATTTATCTCACGAGCAAATGGTGACTAAAGTAGGAAAATTCAT
Organism: uncultured Clostridium sp.; assembly: GCA_930989765.1. Classification (GTDB taxonomy): domain Bacteria; phylum Bacillota; class Clostridia; order TANB77; family CAG-508; genus CAG-269. The sequence goes on from CAKNNA010000001.1 coordinate 50,087, forward strand.
AAGAAAGACAAGCTTAGATGAATTGCCGCAATTATTTAATATCTTAAAAGGTGAAATGAGTTTTATAGGACCAAGACCTTGGATTCCAGAATATTATGAATGGTTTACTGATGAACAAAAGAAAAGAGCAGATGTTTTACCAGGAATTTCAGGCCTGGCACAAGTTAAGGGGAGAAATGGTATAAACATATTTAGAAAAATTGATTATGATTTAATATATGTACATAATATTAGTTTTAAGTTTGATGTAAAAATAGTGCTAGAAACAATAAAAACTGTTTTTTCAAAAGCAGATGCAGAAATATCTGAAGTAGGTATTAAGCAAGAAATAAATGAATTAAAAGTTCAAAAGCAAAATAATAAAATTTATAAAGAAGTAGGATAGGGGGAAATAAAATGAAATATGCATTAATAGGGTGTGGAAGAATATCACCAAATCACTTAGCAGCAGCAATAAAAAATAATTTAGAAATTGTAGCTGTTTGTGATATTATACCAGAACATATGGAGAATTTATTAAGTAAATTTAAAATAGATAATTCAAACATAAAAAGATATACAGATTATAAGGAAATGCTAAAAAAAGAACAGCCCCAATTAGTTGCGATTGCAACTGAAAGTGGAAAGCATGCAGAAATTGCAATAAATTGTTTAGAATTAGGAGCAAATGTCATTATAGAAAAACCAATTGCTTTATCTTTGGAGGATGCTGACAAGATAATAAACAAAGCAAAAGAAAAAAATCTTATAGTATGTGCAAACCATCAAAATAGATTTAATAAGTCAATTCAAAAAATAAGACAAGCAGTAGAAGAAGGAAAATTTGGTAAAATAATGTATGGAACAGCTCATATAAGGTGGAATAGAGGCAAAAGCTATTATGAGCAAGCTCCTTGGAGAGGAACTTGGGAACAAGATGGCGGAGCATTAATGAATCAATGTATACACAATATCGATCTATTAAGATGGATGCTAGGTGATGAAATAGAAGAAGTATGTGCTTATACAGATAATCTAAACCATCCATATATCCAAGCTGAGGATTTAGGATTAGCAATCTTAAGATTTAAAAATGGAGCATATGGAATTATAGAAGGAACAACAGATATATATCCTAGTAACTTAGAAGAAACATTATATATATTTGGCAAGACAGGTACTGCAAAAGCTGGAGGAAAATCAGTTAATATATTAGAAGAATGGAAATTTGAAAACGAATTAGAAGATGAAGAAAAAATAAAAAGTGAAAATAGTGAAGTACCAGAAAATATATATGGTTTTGGACACAATCCATTATATAGAGATGTTATTTCAGCAATTGAAACAAACAAAAAACCATTAGTTGATGGCGAAGCAGGAAGAAGAGCGTTAGAATTAGTATTAGCAATATATAAATCAGCAGCAGAAAGAAAACCAATTAAACTACCTTTGGATAAATGTTCTACCATGGACTTTTTTGGAAGATTTGATAAATAAGCAGGAGGAAGGAAGAAAAAAATGGAATTCATAGATTTAAAAACACAATATAAAAAATTACAAAATGAAATACAAGAAAATATTAACAAAGTTTTATTAGATGGTAATTATATATTAGGTGAAGAAGTAAAAAAATTAGAAAAAGAATTAGCAGAATATGTTGGAGTAAAATATTGTGCTACATGTTCAAATGGTACAGATGCTTTATCAATAGCCTTAATGTCTATTGAAGCAAATGAAGGTGATGCAATTTTTGTTCCAACTTTTACTTTTTATTCTACGGCAGAAGTAGTATCTTTATGTGGTGCTACACCAATTTTTGTTGATTCATATGAAGATTCTTTTAATATGGATGCAGAAAAATTAGAAAAAGCAATAAAAAAAGTAATTGATGAAAAGAAATACACACCTAAAGCAATTATTGCAGTTGATTTATTTGGACAACCTGCAAACTATGACAAGATAAAAGCTATAGCAACAAAATATAATTTATTTTTAATCGAAGATGGAGCACAAGGATTTGGGGGAAGTATAAGAGAAAAAAAGGCATGTTCTTTTGGTGACATATCTACAACCTCATTTTTTCCTGCAAAACCCTTAGGTTGTTATGGAGATGGAGGAGCAATTTTTACTGATGATGAAGAATTATATAAACTAATTTTATCAATTCGTGTTCATGGTAAAGGTAGCTTTAAGTATGATAATGTAAGATTAGGATTAAATTCAAGATTAGATACAATACAAGCAGCAATATTATTGCCAAAATTGCAAGCATTTAAAGAGTATGAGTTGGATGATAGAAATAAGTTTGCAAAATTATACGAAAGTAAGCTTCAAAAGTATGTAAAGACACCTTATGTCCCAGAAGAATATATAAGTAGCTGGGCACAATATACAATTTTATTAAATAACCTTGAAGAAAGAGATTATGTTCAAGGTAAAATGAAGGAAAAAGGGATACCAACAATGGTATATTATCCAAAGCCATTACATAAACAAACTGTATATAAAGATTATAATTATAATTTAGAAGATCTAAAAATATCTGAAAAAATATCAGAAAGAGTATTAAGTTTACCAATGCACCCATATCTTACAGAAGAAACGGTAAATTATATTTGTAATAATTTGATTGATATAATTAAGGAGTATAGACATGAATGAAGATAAAAAATATTATGTACATCCATCTAGTTATATAGATGAACCATACTCAATTGGAGAAAATACGAAAATATGGCATTTTTCACATATTATGGCTAATAGCAAAATAGGTAAAAATTGCAATATAGGACAAAATGTAGTAATATCTCCAGATGTAATTATAGGAAATAATGTAAAAATACAAAATAATGTATCAGTATATACAGGAGTTATATGTGAAGACGATGTATTTTTAGGACCATCTTGTGTATTCACAAATGTCGTTAACCCAAGAAGTTTTATTAGCAGAAAAAATGAATATAGAAAAACAGTAATACATAAAGGTGCTACAATAGGTGCAAATGCAACAATTGTATGTGGACATGATATTGGTAAATATGCATTTATTGGAGCAGGAAGTGTAGTAACTAAAAATGTACCAGATTATGCACTAATGGTTGGAAATCCAGCTAGATTATTATATTATGTATGTGAGTGTTCACAAAAAATGATTTTTAAAAATGGTATATTCAAATGCCCAGTATGTGGAAAAGAATATATATATGAAGACAATATTGTAAAGGAGAGAATATAAATGAAAGAAGAATTATTAAAGAAAATTGAAAATAGAGAAATAGTAGTAGGGGTAGTAGGTTTAGGATATGTTGGTCTACCTTTAGCAGTAGAAAAAGCAAAAGCAGGATTTAAAACAATAGGATTTGATGTACAAGAAGAAAAAGTAAAACTTGTAAATGAAGGACACAACTATATTGGAGATGTAGTAGATAAAGATTTAAAAGAGATTGTAGAAAAGGGAATGCTAAGAGCAACAACAGATTTTACATTTATAAAAGATGTTGATTTTATAGCAATATGTGTGCCAACACCTTTAGATGAACATCAACAACCAGATATTAGTTATGTAAAAAACAGTGCAATTGCAATTTCTGAGCATTTAAAGAAAAATACTATGGTAGTGCTAGAGTCAACTACATATCCAGGAACAACAGAAGAACTAATTAAACCAATATTAGAAGAAGGATCTGGACTAAAATGTGGAGAAGATTTTTATTTAGGATTTTCACCAGAAAGAGTAGATCCAGGAAATTTATTATATAAAACTAAAAACACTCCAAAAGTTGTTGGAGCAATTGGTAAAGATGCTACAGAAGTAATAGCAACAATGTATAGAGCAGTACTTGGAGCTGATATTTATGAAGTTTCATCACCAGCTGTTGCAGAAATGGAGAAAATATTAGAAAATACATATAGAAATATAAATATAGGTTTAGTAAATGAATTAACAATGCTATGTAACAAAATGGAAATTAGCATGTGGGAAGTAGTAGATGCTGCAAAAACAAAACCATATGGATTCCAAGCATTTTATCCAGGACCAGGATTAGGTGGACATTGTATACCATTAGATCCTTATTACTTAGATTGGAAAGCAAGAGAATATGGTTTCCATACATCTATGATTGAAGCCTCTGGAATGATAAATGACAGAATGCCAGAATATTGTGTTGAAAGAGCAGAAAAAATCCTTGGAAAATTCTATAAATCATTAAATCATTCAAAAATTTTAGTATTAGGTGTTGCATATAAAAATGATATAGATGACTATAGAGAAAGCCCAGCTTTAAGAGTAATAGAAGTATTACAAAAAGAAGGAGCATTTGTTGATTTTTATGATCCTTGGATTCCTGAATATAAATATAAAGGAGAAAAACATAAAGGAATTGAAAAAATAGATGAATCAATCATACAAGGATATGACTTAGTAATCATAACAGCTGCACATAGCAAATTTGATTATGAAATGATTCAAACAAATGCTAAATTTGTGTTTGATACAAGAAATGCAATGAAAAATATAAAAAATAGAGAAAATATAGAACTTTTATAAAAGGTGAAAAAATGAATAAAACTATATATATGATTTTAACAAATGGATTTGATCCAGATATAAGAGTATTAAAGGAAGCAAAATATATTTCAACATTAGGTTATAATATTGAAATAATTTGTTGGGACAGAAAAAATAAATATAAGAACAATGTAGAGGAAGTAGAAAACATAAAAATAAGAAGGTTTTCTATTCCTTCTGTTCCTGGAACAGGTTTTAAGCAAATAATTCCTTTTTTTAAATTTATCCATAAAACAAAAAAATATTTAAAAGATAAAGATGTTCAATTTTTACATTGCCATGATTTAGATGGTTTGATAGTAGGATATATTAGTACATTATTCAAAAAAGAAAAAAAATTAATTTTCGATATGCATGAAATGTATCAACACTATAAATTTGGAAAGTTTAAAAGTATTTTTTCATTTTTAGTAAAGAAAAGTACCTATATAATATATGTAAATGACGAGCAAATAAAAGATATGCAAGAAAAAGAAAACTTAATATATTTGCCAAATTATCCTGTAAAAGCAAATTATACACCAATAGAAAAAACAACTAATAACTCACAAATTAGATTAAATTATATAGGATTTTTAAGAGACCAAAAATCTATAGATACATTAATAAAATTTGGAAAAGAAAATAATAATGTTACAATTGGGTTATACGGAACAGGAGTTTTGTATGAAAAATTAAAGGATCAAAAACTAAAAAATTGTAAAATCTATGGAGAATTTAATGGGGAAAAAGACATTGGTAAAATATATCAAAATACAGATATATTATATTGTGTTTATAATCCTGAAATAAAAAATTGGAGAACATGTTATCCTGTTAAATTATATGAAGCAATTATAACTTGTACACCTGTGATTGTTTCAGAAGGAACGAAAGCAGGAGAATTAGTTAAAGAAAAACAAATTGGCGAATGTATTAAATTTGAAGATATAGAATCATTAAAAACAGCAGTAGATAAGATAAGACAAAATTATGAAAAATATGTAGAAAATTTATCCATTATTTCAAATGATTATTTATGGGAAGAAGTAAATAAAAATTTGGATAAAATTTATAAAGTCTAAAAGGAGATAATATGAAAAAGATTGTTACAGTGATTGGTGCTAGACCTCAATTTATAAAGGCATCTATGTTATCAAAAGAAATAAAAAAATATCAAAATGAACTAGAAGAAATAATTGTAAATACAGATCAACATTATGATAAAAATATGTCAGATATATTTTTTGAACAATTGCAAATACCAAAACCAAAATATAATTTAGGGATAGGCTCTGGAATGCATGGTGAACAAACAGGAAAAATGTTAATGAAAATAGAAGAAGTTTTAATAAAAGAAAAACCAGATTATGTATTAGTATATGGAGATACTAATTCAACACTTGCAGGAGCATTAGCAGCATCTAAATTACTTATACCAGTTATACATGTAGAAGCAGGATTAAGGTCATATAATAAAAATATGCCAGAGGAACAAAACAGAATATTAACAGACCATATATCAAAAATATTAATTTGTCCAACTGATACAGCAGTAGAAAACTTAAAAAAAGAAAATATAACAGAAAATGTATATAATTTAGGTGATATAATGTGTGATTCTGTTATATATTATTCAAAAATAGCGGACAAAACCATTGTTTTAAAAGACAATATTAAAAGTTTATATGGAAAAAATATTGATATAAATAAATGGTACTTAACTACAATTCATAGAGCAGAAAATACAGCAGACAGTAAAAAGTTGCAAACCATCTTATCAGTTTTAGAAGAATTAGATGAAAAAGTGATTTTCCCAGTTCATCCAAGAATAAGAAAATTTGTAGATGAATTAAATGAAAAAAATAACTATAATAATATATTATTTATAGAACCAGTAGATTATATGACAATGTTATATTTAACTAAAAATGCTAAAAAAATTGTAACAGATTCTGGAGGATTACAAAAAGAAGCATATATTTTAGATGTACCTTGTATTACAGTAAGAGATCAAACAGAATGGGTAGAAACACTAGAAAATGGCTATAATGTATTAGCTAAGCCAGATTATTTTGAATTAAAACAAAAAATAGAAAATGCACAGATAAATAAAAAATTTGAAAAGAAACATTACTATGGAGATGGAAAAACTGCAGAAAAAATAGTAAAAGTATTAAGAGAGGAATAAAATGAATAAAACAATTATTATTATAACACATGTTACTTTTGACAATTCACCATATTGTAGCTATGTACATAGCCATGCAAAAGCTTTAGCAAGTTTAGGCTATCATGTTATTGTTCTTGCAATTGTAAAATGGATTCCATTTTTATCACATTTTCAAAAATATAAACAAAGATTTATGAAAAATCTAAAGCAGAAGAAAACTCAAATAGATAATGTAGATATTATTTATAAAAAAACTTTTTCTATTTCAAACTTATTTTACAATTCCAGAATTAATTTCAATGGTATTTTTGCATTTAATGCATTAAAAAGAATTGTAGGAAATATTGTGAAAAATGAAAATGTTATATTAATTGATGCACATACATTTAAAGTTGAAGGATATGTTGCTAAAAAATTAAAAGAAAAATTTAAAATCACTACTTTTGTAACTATGCATGGGACAAGTTTTATAAAGAATTTAAAAAGTGAAAATGGAAAAAAACAGATAAAACAAGTATGTAATACAGTTGATAAAGTAATATGTGTAAGTGATAAATTACAAAAATATTTGCATGACTTAGAAATATATAATACTAATGTCATTTATAATGGATTAGAACAATTTGAAGTAAAAGAAAGAGCTAAGAAAAAACATTCTATAATAACTGTGGCAAGTTTAATTCCTAGAAAAAATATTGATTTGATAATAAAAGCTATTGGAAAATTGAAGGATGTTTATCAAGATATAACATTAACAATTGTAGGAGAAGGAAAAGAAAAAATAAACTTAGAAAAGCTTATTGAAGAATTTGATGTAGAAAAAGATGTAAAATTTTTAGGTCAAATAAGTAATGAAAAAGTACAAGAGTATATGAGTGAAAGTTATATTTTTTTATTGCCAAGTATAAATGAAGGTTTTGGAATAGTATATCCAGAAGCTATGAAGAATGGTTGTATAACTATAGGTACAAAGAACGAGGGAATAGACGGTTTTATAAAAAATGGAGAAAATGGATTTTTAATAGATCCAAGTGTAGATAGTATAATAGAAATTATCAATAAAATATTTAATGAAGAATACGATGTAAATGCTATAAAAGAAAAAGGAAAGAATGATGTTAAGGGATTAACTTGGAATAATAATGCAAGTAATTACATTAAAAACATAAATTAGGAAAGGTTTTGCAGGATATGAAAGATATGAAGATAAACATAAAAAAACTGATACTAGTAATTTTAATAATATTAGTAGTTTTACCTAATAATTTTTCTATTGGTAGTATAAGTATTTATAAAATTACTTGTATATTTTCAATTATGGTTACTCTATACATTATATTAAATAAAGACCTGAAAAAAGTATATATTACAAATTTATTTTTTATTATGAATGTAATTCTTTCTGTATTTATATTATTTACATTTATATTTATGGAAAACATCCAATTCAACGATTATTTTGAAATACTAAGATTTCTAGTAATGGGACTCATTACTATAAATGTAATGGCTATTTGCAAGAAAAAAGAATATTATATATTTTTTTTAAAAGGATTGTGTATTGCTACTACATTAATGGCTATATTAGGAATAGTACAATATTTTAACCCATTTAATATTAATGAGAAATATATATATATTTATGCTCCAACTCAATATCATTCACTGGTTGGTAATTATAAATATCCAAGAATAGTATCAACCAAGCCCAATCCAACACAATATGGTTTTATTGCAATAATAGCAGTATATATTCAACTTATGTATTTTAAGTATTATAAACATAAATGGGTTGGTATTGCAAGTATAGCATTAATTTTAACTTCATTAATGATGACACTATCAAGAACAACGCAAATAGCATTTGTAGTATCAATTATAGTATATTGCTTTATGAAAGTTAAAAGTAGTAAAGGAATAATAAAAGCTTTAATAGCTCTTATGGTAGAAATCACAATAATATTTGCAATATTACAAATATTACCTGAAGAACTTACTTGGAGGCTAGAGCAATCTACAGATTTAGATAGTGTTTCAAGTTGGAATGATAGAATAGGAAAATGGGAAGAATATATAGAAATTATTGACCAAAATTTACTTTTTGGTATTGGACCTGTAAAAAATTTAGTTTCAGAATTAGGATATGTAGATAGTGAATTTTTCCAAATTTTAATACAATATGGCTTGATAGGTTTTTTAATATATATAATTACAGTTTTAAGCCCATTATGCTATTACAAAAAAAATAGAAATATTACTATATATTATTTGCCAATTGTTATTGCCATACTTATATGTAATATTGCTGCTACAACATTTTTATCATCAGAAACGTCTATAATTATATATGTTATGTTAGGAATTCTTTTCGCAAGTAAAGAATGTTCTGAGAAAATAGAAAAGGAGTAAATAATGAAAAATATATTAATGATAGCTACATATTTTCCACCAATGGCAGGAATTGGAACAGTAAGAATTACTAAATTTGTAAAATATTTACCTATATATGGTTGGAATCCAACAGTAGTAACAATAGGAGAAAAAAATATTCCTACATATGATGAAAGTTTATTAAAAGATATTAAAGATAATATAAATGTAATAAGAATAGACTTTAAACAAAAAAATAAAGATATAAGCAAAGATTTTTATAAAGCTTTAAAAAAAGAAATTGATGGTATTATCTTAAAAAATAAATATGATGCAGTGTTTATAACTGGTGGTCCATTTTATATATTTCCAATTGGAAAATATATATTTGAAAAATATAATATACCATATATAATTGATTTTAGAGACCCTTGGAAATTACAAAGAATAAATGATAAAACTAACTTAATAAAGCTTAAAAGTAAAATTAAAAGGATATCAATTGGAAGAATTGAAAAAAAAGTATTAAAAAAAGCTAGTTTAATATGTACAGTAAATGATACTATGACAGATCAATATAAAAAAGAATATCCAATGTTACAAGAAAAGATATATACAATTACTAATGGATTTGATAAAGATGATTATGAAAAAATACAACCAAAAAAATTTGAAAAATTTACAATTGTGTATACAGGTAAGTTTGGAGTATCTGCTGGATTTCGTGATCCAACACCAATATTTAAAGTAATTCATAGTTTAAATCAAAAAGGTTATCAGATAGAATTTATACATGTAGGAAAAGAAGAAGATAAAATTATTGAATTAGCAAAAAAATTTGAAATTATAAATTATTGTAAATTTGTTGGATTTAAACCATTTAAAGAGGCAAATTCGTATTGTAAAGGAGCATCATTATTATTATTAATAGGTGGAAAAGAAAAAAGTGAGCAAACAGGAAAAATATTTGATTATATAGGATGTCAAAAAAATATATTAGCTATAACAACAGGAAAATCTGAAATTGATACAGTATGTAAAAATGTAAATATAGAAACTATCAGACATGAAGATTTAAATAAGATAGAAGAGTTTATTAAGGAACAGTATAATAATCATACAACATTGAATATGAAACAAACTAATATGTATGATAGAAAAGTATTAACAGGAAGATTAGCCCAATTGTTAGATAAATTACAATAAAAAATAATTTGAAAATAAATAATCAGAGAAAGGAGAATATGATTATTTTAAATAATAAATATATCATATAAATAAAAAATGACAGAATTTATAGCAAAATTTAAAATAAAAGACAAAATTCAAAAGTTGCGTAAAACTGGATTTTTTTCTATATTTTTATCTACAGTATTAAGTAAAGTAATAACAGTTTTAGGAGGTATTATTTTAGTCAGATTTTTATCAAAAGTCGACTATGGTATATATGCTTATATAAATAATTGTTATTCAATGTTATTTTTACTAAATGATTTTGGAATATCTTTTGCAACATTACAATATCTTACAGAAAATATAGGAAATAAAGAAAAACAAATGCAGATATTTAAATATTCTATAAAGTCATCATTAATAGCTTCTATAGTTACTGGATTACTAATATTACTTTCTCCACTTTTTTATCCATATACAATGGAGCAAGCAAAAGAAATAATGCCATTATTATGTTTAGTACCAGCTATCACAATACTAGGTGGTTTAATGTCCATATTATTAAGAGTAAATTTTGAAAATAAGAAATATGGAAAACTACAAATATTTACTACCTCAATTACATATATCGTTCTAATTATTTTATCTATTATATGGGGATTAAAAGGTGCAATATTATCTAGATATGTATATCAATTACTTATTTTATTTTATGGAGTATATTTAGCATATAAAATTATAATAAAATTAAAGAATACTAATTCAAAAGAAAAATTGCCAAAGAATGAAAGAAAAGGATTTATTAAATATGCATTAGCATGTCAATTAAATTCTAGTATAGCAAGCCTAATGATAAACATAGATACATTCTTAATTGGATATATGATAGCTACACCAGAAGCAGTTGCTACATATAATGTTGGAAATAAGATCCCATATGCATTAACATTTTTATCTAGTTGTATTGCTATATATATAACCCCTCATTTTGTAAAAAATAATAAAGATCTAAAATGGATAAAAAGAAATTTTAATTCTCTTTTAAAATACAGTATATTAGGGTTTGGAATTATGTGTATAGGATTAATAATATTAGCTAAGTTAATATTTACAATTCTATTTGGAGAACAATACTATGATTCAATTCCAATTTACATAGTTTTAATGATAGGTTTATTTTTTACATCCGCAATTAAAGTTCCTTGCTCAAATGTATTAGGTGCTATGAGAAAAATTAAAATAAATATTATAACAAATAGTGTATGTTTAATAGTAAATTTTGTTAGCAATATTGTTTTCATAAATTGGTTTGGGGTAATTGGTGCAGCTATTACAACAACAGCGACTAATATAATAGTATCAATAGTATATGTTATATACTTAAAAAAATATATAAAAAAGAAGGAGACACAAGTAAATGATACAAAGTAAAAAGCAGTATAAAGAGTATTATATGCAAGATTTAAAACAATCTGGACTATTAAATAAAAAATGGTATGAAAGATTAATAGATAGAAGATTTAAATTTTATAAAAGTCTTAGATATACGGAGTATTATTATAATTGTAAAAAATCTTTCTTAAGCAAAATAATCAGAAAAATATTATTAGTAAGACATTTAAGATTATGTGATAAATACAATTGGACAATTCCAATAAATGTATTTGGACCAGGTCTTACAATAGTACATACAGGAACTATAGTGGTTTCTGGAAAAGCAAAAATAGGCAAAAATTGCAGAATACATGTTTGCACAAACATTGGAAGAGCAACAAGTCATGGAGAAGCCGGAGCACCAATAATAGGAGATAATGTATATATTGGACCAGGAGCTAAAATATTTGGACCAATAACTATAGGAGATTATGTGGTAATAGGAGCTAATTCAGTAGTAAATAAGTCATTTTCTAGTCACTGTACAATTGCGGGTGTACCTGCAAAAAAAATAAGTGATAAAGATTCCAAAGAATATATAAAAGAAAGTTAATACTAATATACTAAGAAATATAAAAATAGTAAAAATAATAATACAAAGTAAACAACATTTAAATAGTGAAAGGATCAAAGTAAATGTCAAGTGTTACTAATAAAAAAGAAGATAATAAACTAAAAAAAATCGCAAAAAAGATAATTGTGAAAATGATATATTTGTGGGGAAGTATATGGTATGATAAAAAATATCTTGTAGGTAAGAATTTTAGGATGGATACTTTATCAATAGGATGGAAATGGGTTATGAAATATTGGTTTCCACAAAAAGTATTAGGATATGCAAGAGAAGTTCCTTTTCCAGTGCCAAAAAATGTAACTTTTTCAAATGTATCAAATATAGAATTTTGTACTGATGATATGAGAAATTTTCATTCACCAGGTTGTTATTTTCAAGCAATAAATGCCAAAATAATAATAGGAAAAGGTACATTTATAGGGCCAAACTGTGGAATTATAACTACCAATCATGATTTAAATGATTTAACAAAATCTGCTGAGGGTAAGCAAATCAAAATAGGTGAAAATTGTTGGATTGGAATGAACAGTGTTATATTGCCAGGAGTGGAACTAGGAGATAAAACAATTGTTGGTGCTGGAAGTATTGTAACAAAATCATATCTAGAAGGCAACTGTGTAATAGCAGGAAATCCAGCTAAAATAATAAAATATCTAAACAACTAGAAAATGATGGAGGTCATGATGATTAATTTATACTATAATAATGCTTATAAGTGGAAAGAAAAGAATAATATTTTTACTATAGGATATGTTATTTATAAAAATGTATTATATGAAGATGAAGATTTTTTAAATTTAGTAATTAATTTGAAAGATAACATAAAAAGTATTGTTAAAGAATTTACGGGTTATTTTGCTATTGTAATACAAAATCAAGAAGAAACCATATTAATTTCTGATATTATAAGAAGTTTTCCAGTTTTCTACACTAAAAATGGAGATATCACAGATGATATTAGTTTGATAAGTGGGGAGTTAAATGAATTGTCATTAGAAGAGCTATTACATTGTAGATGGATTAGTTTCGATGATACAATTTATAAAGATGTAAAACAAATTGAAAATGCACAAATAGTAGTCATAAAAAAAGGAGAGATATATAAAGAAAAATATTTTAATTATCAAAATGATGATAAAAATACAATATGTTCATATGAAGAATTAGATAAAATTTATACAAATATTGTACATAAAATGTTTAAATATCTTAACGGAAAAACAGCTGTTATACCATTGAGTGGTGGACAAGACTCCAGGTTATTACTATATTATACAAAAAAATTAGGGTACAAAAATATTATATCATATACATATGGAAACAAAAATAGCGATGAAGTAAAAATATCAAAAAAAGTTGCAGAATTTTTAGATGTTAAATGGTATTTCATAGAGTACAAAAGAAAAGATTGTAGGCAAATATATAATAAGGATTTTCCAAAAATGGCAGATTATTTTGGAAGAGGGTATTCTATTCCTTGTATTCAAGAGGTAGAAGCAATCAGAAAATTGAAAAAAGATAAAATATTAAATGATGACTGTGTTATAATTCCAGGATTTACAATGGACTTTTTAGCAGGAAACCACTTAAGTTCAAAATTTATAAAAAATGAACAGTTATCAAAGAAAATATTAAAAGAAGAAATATATAAATTTAATTATAATTTAAGCCACAAAGAAAATAACATTTTTGACAAAAAGTTAGAAGAAAAATTTAATATTTGTTTTGATGATAATAATATAGACATAAAAAGTGCTGTAAATATTTTTGATACATATGATTTTGAAGAAAGACAAGCCAAATATGTCACAAATGCAATTAGAGTATATGATTATTATGGACTAAAGTGGTATCTTCCTTTTTGGGACAAAGAAATTATTTCATTTTGGAGTAAAGTTTCTATAAAAGATAGATACCAAAGAAAATTTTTTATAAATTTTGTAAATTATAAATATTTAGACCTGATGAAATATGCACCAGTTTATAAAAAGGAAACTAATGTCGCAAGGAAGAATATTTTTTCAAAATTAAAATATATTATCCTAAAATATTATAATGATCCACTAAATTTTTATTATTACTTTAAATACAGTAAATATTTAAAATATGCCATTATACAAAAAAACACACAATATAGTTATTTTGTAGCTAATGACTATGTAAAATATATAAAAAATAAGGAGAAAAGAAATGGAAGAAGAATTAATTGATGATTTAGTAAGTATAGTAATACCAGTATATAATTGTGAAAAATTTTTAAAAGATACAATAAAAACAATACAAGAGCAAACTTATACAAATTGGGAAGCATTTTTTGTAGATGATTGTTCTAAAGATAATAGTGTAGAAATCATAAAAGAAGCGGAGAAGTCAGACAGTAGAATAAAATTAATAAAATTAGAAAAAAATTCAGGGGCTGCAATAGCAAGAAATACTGGAATAAAAAATGCGAAAGGTAGATATATAGCTTTCCTAGATTCAGATGACTTATGGGAAAAAGAAAAGCTAGAAAAACAATTAAAATTTATTAAAGAAGGTAATTATGCATTTACTTTTACAGGATATGAATTCATTGAAGAAGATGGGACAAGAACCGGAAAAAAAGTTCATGTACCTAAAGAATTAACATATAAGCAAGCTTTAAAAAATACGGTAATATTTACATCCACTGTTATTTTTGATATAAGTATATTAGGAAAAAAATTAATTGAAATGCCAAATATAAAAAGAGGTCAGGATAGTGCAACCTGGTGGAAAGTGTTAAAAAATAATAATATTGCATATGGACTTGATGAAAATCTATCATTATACAGAAGAAGCAAAGGAACACTATCATCAAACAAAATAAAAGCTTTAAAAAGAACTTGGAATTTATACAGAAATGTTGAGCACTTTTCAGTATTTAAAAGTATGTATTATTTTTCTATATATGTGGTAAATGCAATAAAAAGAAGAGTATAAAATATATAAAATAAGTTAGTAAGGATGAGGAAAATGAAAATTGTAGTAGCAGGAACAGGATATGTAGGCCTAGTAACAGCAGTATGCCTATCAGAAATAGGACACAGCATAACATGCGTAGACATAGTAGAAGAAAAAATAAATATGTTAAAAGAAGGAAAAAGTCCAATCTTTGAACCAGGCTTAGAAGAACTAATGCACAAAAACAAAGAAAGACTAACATTCACACTCGACAGCAAAACAGCATACAAAGATGCAGAAGTAATATATGTAGGAGTAGGAACACCAGAAAAAAAAGATGGAAGTGCAAACCTAAAATATGTATATGAAGTTGCAAAGGAAATAGCAGAAAGTGTAGCACAAGATGTAATAATAGTAATAAAATCAACAGTACCAATAGGAACAAACAAAAAAATTGAAAAATACATAAAAGATCATCTAAAACATGATGTAAAAATCGAAGTAGTATCAAATCCAGAATTCCTATCACAAGGAACAGCAGTAAAAGATACTATGCATGCACAAAGAATAGTACTTGGAGTACAATCAAAACATGCTGAAAAAATAATGAAAGAAGTATATGATGGTTTTGGTCAACCCTATGTTGTAACAAACAGAGAAAGTGCAGAAATGATAAAATATGCATCAAATGACTTTCTAGCACTAAAAGTATCATACATAAATGAAATTGCAAATCTTTGTGAATTAGTAGGAGCAAATATAGAAGATGTATCAAGAGGAATGGGATTAGATACAAGAATTGGAGACAAATTCCTGAAAGCCGGAATTGGATATGGAGGATCATGTTTCCCAAAAGATACAAAAGCACTTCACTGGCTTGCAAACTTCTATGATTATGAATTAAAAACAGTAAAAGCAGCAATAGAAGTAAACTCAAACCAAAAACTAAAATTAATAAAAAAAGCAAGAAAATACTACGAAACATTTGAAGACTTAAATGTAGCAGTATTAGGGCTAACATTTAAACCAAACACAGATGACTTAAGAGAAGCACCATCACTTGATAATATTCCAATTTTATTAGATGATGGAGCAAACATAAAAGCATATGACCCAATAGGGGAAAAGAAGTTCAAAAAAATATATCCAAAAGAAATAAAATATTGTAAGAGTATAGAAGAAACATTAAAAGATGCAGATATATGCTTCATATTTACAGAATGGGATTTTGTTAAAAACTTAGATATTAGTTTATATGAAAAACTAATGAAAACTCCAATTGTACTAGATGGTAGAAATTGTTATGATTTAGAAAAAATGAAAAATACAAATATCATATATGAATCTATAGGAAGAAAAACAATTAATACAAAATAAATTTTTTGTTAGTATTTCTTTTCTAAAGAGCATATTTCCTTAAACATAACGGATATTAAAAATAAATTATGTTTGAGCTATTATATTATAGTATCAATTAAAATTTATTATTCTAAAAAAGGTCAAATAAAAGGTCGAATAAAATTATATAAAAAATAAAAAAATACTTGCATTTTTTTAAACTTATATATATACTATAATGGTAATTTAAGTCCAAGGAGGAACTGATGGAAGAATTAGATTTAAAAGAGCTATTTATGATTTTTTGGAACAAAAAAATACAAATAATATTGATAGTAGCAATTTTTTGCGTAATAGGAGTAATATATACAATAGGGTTTGTAACACCAGTATATACATCATCAACAAGAATATTACTAGTAGGCCAAAATTCAGATGGAACTAACACAACTCAAGATACAATAACTACAACAGACTTAACATTAAACTCAAAATTAGTTTCAACATATAGTGAATTAATTACAAGTAAAGACGTAGTAAGAACAGTTATATCTAATTTAAGCTTGCCAATTAGTGAAAGTGAATTAGAAAATAACATAAGAGTAACATCTGTAGAAGACACAGAAATAATAGAAATATCAGTAACAAATAGAAATCCAAATTATGCATACAGAATAGCCAACGAAATAGTAAATGTATTTGCAGATAAAGTCGCAGAAATCTACAACATAAACAATGTCAATGTAGTAGATGAAGCAGAAGAAAGCACAACACCATCAAACATAAACCACACAAAAGATGTAATAATCTTTGCATTTATTGGTATAGTAGTCGCAGTAATATATGCTTTAGTATTAAATATGCTAGATAATACTGTAAAATCAAGGGAAGAAATAGAAAAAACATATAAAATCCCAGTAATTGCAGAAATTCCGCTAAATATAACAGAAAAAGGAGGAAATAGATAATGAAAAAAGAATTAATAGCACAAAAGGATCCTAAATCCCCAATTTCTGAAATATTTAGAACACTTAGAACAAATATACAATTCATGAATGGTGGAAAAAAACTTCAAACTTTGCAAATAACATCAACAATGCCAGGAGAAGGAAAAAGTTATGTATCATCAAACCTAGCCGTAACATTTGCACAAGCAGGAAAGAAAGTAATATTAATAGATGCGGACATGAGAAAGGGAAGACTTTATACCATATTTGAAGTAGCTCCAAGACCAGGACTTTCAAATTATTTATCTGGTATGGATGCAGATGATAAGGGGAATTTAGATATTTCAAATTATATCCAAACAACAGAAGTTCCAAATTTATTACTAATACCAGCAGGAAATATACCACCTAACCCATCAGAATTACTTGTTTCACCACAAATGACACAATTATTAGAAGATTTAAAAGAAGTATGTGACTTAATAATAATAGATGGAACGCCTTGTGGCTTAGTTGCAGATTCAGTTATATTATCAAGAGTTGTTGATACAACAGTTATAGTGTCAGCTTGTAAAGAAACAAAAAAAGATAACTTAGATAAAGTAGTAAAAAACATACAAAATGTTGGTGGTAAAATAGCAGGAATAGTATTAAACAAAATACCAATTTCACCTAAAAAATATAGTCAAACATATTATTATGGATCAACAACAATGCAAAATGCAAAGAAAAATACAAGAGGAAAAAAGGCAATAGAGTATATGAATAATGCTCAAAATTTAAAAACAAGAGCTGCATCAAGTATGAATCCAGAAAGAAGAAATGTAAGACCAGAGCAAATGCGAAGACCAAAAATTGAAAAAGATGGAAAACAATTAGAACGACCATCTTTTGTGCAAAAAAATGAAGAGCAAAAACAAAAAACAAATAATAATGATTATAATAAAACAATAGATATGACAAATGATATTTTAGGAAAAATGAATTCTTATTTAGAGCAAGAAAAGAAAAATTTAAACTAACAAGAGAGGAAACAAGAAAATGATAGACTTTCATACACATATATTACCAAATATCGACGATGGTTCAAGAAGTATAGATGAAACATTTAATTTAATAAAAGAAGCAAAAGAAGCAGGGTTTGATGGAATAGTACTTACATCACACTATATAGAAAATTATTATGAAACAGATGTTCCAGAAAGAGATGTATGGGTACAAGCAATAAAAGAAAATTTAGAGCCAAAAGGTATAGATACCAACCTTTATCTTGGTAATGAAATATATATTTCTGATAATATGATGAGATTATTAGAAGAAGGAAAAGCATCAACAATAAATAATACTTGTTATGTATTATTTGAGATGCCATTACATGAAGAGCCGCTTAACCTTTATGATGCAATATATTCTCTTCAAGAAAATAAATTAATTCCTATTTTAGCACATCCAGAAAGATATAGTTTTGTCCAAAAAGAACCAGAACTAATAAATGATTTAATAGAAAAAGGATGTTTAATGCAAGCAAATTATGGGAGTATATTAGGTCAATATGGTGAAAAGGCAGAATTTATTGTTAGAAAATTTTTTGAAAATAATATGATACATTTTCTAGGAAGTGATGTACATAGACAAAACTCAATATATCCTAAAATTCCATTTGCTTTAGAGAAAATAAAACATATTATAGGTGAAAGAAAACTTGAAGAATTAACAACAATAAATCCAGAACTTGCTTTAGCAAACAAAAAGATAGAAATTCAAGAGCCACAAGAGGTTACTTTAACATTTAAAGAAAAATTATTAATGAAACTAAAAAAATAGTATGTGATATAAAATATGACAATATAATATAACATAAAAAAATTAATTTAATGTAAATATAAATAGTTATATTAAGAACAAATTAAATAAATAGTGATAAAAAATATTAGAAAAATAAAAATTTATGAAAGGAAATGACAAAAATGAGAAAATACTTTGGAACAGACGGTATAAGAAGAATTGCAAATACTGAGCTTACACCAGGGCTAGTTTATAAAGTTGCAAAAGCAGGTGCATATGTACTTGCAAAACATTCAAACCATACACCTACTATCCTAATAGGAAGAGATACACGTTTATCTGGAACTCTTATAGAAAGTGCTATGACAGCAGGTTTTTTAAGCTATGGTGCAAATGTAAAACTTTTAGGTGTAATACCAACACCTGCAGTAGCATATTTAACAAGAAAATTAAAAGCAGATGCAGGAGTTGTAATATCAGCATCACACAATACATTTGAATTTAACGGAATAAAATATTTTAGTAACAAAGGAATGAAAATAAAAGATTCTTTAGAAGAAGAAATAGAAGAAGTAATGGAATCTGGAAAAATAGATGAGCTAACTGCGATAAGTGATAAAATAGGAGTATCAGAAGATTCAAAAGACTTAATAGAAGAATATGTATATTTCTTTAGAAAAAATTTTGATGACAACATAGAAAAATATAATAGAGAAGATTTCGTGGTGGCAATAGATACAGCAAATGGTGCAACATATAAAGTAGCAGAAAAAGTATTTAAAACATTAGGTATAAACTATAAAATAATCAATAATGAACCAAATGGAATAAATATAAATGATAATTGTGGCTCAACACATTTAGGTATGTTAAAAAAATATGTAGTAGAAAATAAATTATCACTAGGAGTTGCATATGATGGAGATGGTGATAGATGTTTAGCAGTAGATGAAAATGGCGAAGAAATAGATGGAGACAAGATAATGGCAATAATTGCAGAATATCTAAGAAAAAAAGGAAAACTTTCAAAAGATACAATTGTTGCGACAGTTATGAGTAATTTAGGTCTTCATAAATATGCAAGAGATAATGGTTTAGAATTACTTCAAACAAAAGTAGGAGATAGATATGTTCTAGAGGAAATGTTAAAAGATGGATTTAACTTAGGTGGAGAACAATCAGGTCATATAATATTACTAGATTATAACCCAACTGGAGACGGAATTTTGACATCATTAATGCTTATACAAGCAATGTTAGAAGATAATAAAAAAGCATCTGAAGAAGCTAAAATAGTTAAATTATATCCACAGGTATTAATAAATGCAAAAGTAAATAGTGACAAAAAATATGATTATGATAAAGATGAAGAAATAAAAAAGGCAATAGAAAAACTAGAAAAAGAATTTGCAGGTAATGGTAGAGTCTTAATAAGACCTTCAGGAACAGAGCCATTAGTTAGAGTAATGATAGAAGGAGAAAATCAAGAAGACATTACAAAAAAAGCAAAAGATATAGCAAAATTAATAGAAGAAAAACTAAAATAAAAAACTAACATAAAAGATTGTAAATATTAAATTATGTCTAGAAATTAAATTTTTAAAATTAATATGGTAATAAAAATATAAAATAAATAATAAATAGTCTAAAAATAAAAGGACTTTTACTAATGAAAAGGAGGGGAAGATATGTTTATATTTGATATAACAAATCCACTAACACTAATACTTATGCTGATTGTAGCAATTTTACTTATATTCTTATCACGAGAATTAAAAAAGAGTTACATAGCAGCTATTCCATTATGTATATTTTTAGCTATAGCAGTAATACATGGAGCACAATTATTAACTTTAGCAGAAGAATATAAAGACTTAGCTGGAAAATTAATGTGCTGTATAGGAATTGATTTTATCTTAATAGGAATTACATTTTTTGGATACCTATGGACTGATGATACAGAAGCAAAGAAAAAAGGTTTAAAAGGTATAGATAACAAAACATTACAATGGCTATGGAAAGATGTATAATAATTATGAACTTTAGGGATGTTCCTTAAAGTTCATTTTTGTGTCAATGCTTTCAAATAATGAACTTTAAGGAATGTCCCTAAAGTTCATTAATCTGAAAAGACTTTAAATTGAATTTTTTAAGACATGAGAGCTTTAACAATTAGGCGGTTTTTATTTAAATTGTTACAAGTAACTAATGTTAAGGTATGTTTATTAATATCAAAATCATAAATTGGAGAAAGGTCATTTTCCTTGACTTCAAAAATATTATATATTTTATAAGAATATTGATGTTCTGAATTATCATAAATGATAATTTGGTCATCTTTTTTTAATCTATTTAAATTACTAAAAAATTCATTATTATCATAATTATGTCCAGCAATACATAAATTCCCATAATTGGGTGGCATTTCACCAAAAAATCTACAAGGTGAAATTGAAAGGTAAGAATCATCTAAATATGAAAAAAATGGTAAATTTAAATCTAAAGAAGGTATAATGATATTACCTATAATATAATTTATATTTTCAGAATTTTTATTTAAAGAATCTTTATTAAGAATATCTGTAGAAGTATAAATATTTTTAAAACTATCAAAATTAGTATATAACTTTAAAGTTTCATAATTTTCTGCAAGTTTGGAAGAAATATGTTTATTATTTTGCTTTTTTATATTAAAAGAAACAATAATAAATCCTAATATAACAACAAAACAAATAGAAATAAGTAAAATAATCGTATAATTTTTTTTATCATTTTTTTTTACATTTTGTCTATTTTTATAGTTATTAGAATTTCCAGTAAATAAAATTTGATTCATGTTTCACCTCTATTTTATCATTCCCAAAAAAACAAAAAATAAATAAAAAACTTGAAAAAATAATGTTACTATGATATTATTTTTTAAAATAAAATATGTAATTTATATTATAAATATGGATATTTATGGAAAATATTTAAAAGGGGAAAATATGAAGAAAAGTGTAAAATTATTATTAATATTATTTATAGTACTTATTGCAATTTTGTGTGTGCAAACAAATTCAGAGGCTTCTAGTAAAACCTTAGAAGAAGTAAAAATATACGCAATAGATCAGTATGATTCTTTGAAATACAAAATAAATATACCAAGCAATTTTATAACATCATATAATATTACTGTACCAGAAAAATATAACGAAATAGATTATAAAGTAATAAAAGGATCAGAAATAATCAGTATTGACAATAATGGAAAAATAATTCCTAAAGCACACTTAACTATGTATTTAGGAGGTGGTATATTTGATGCTTATGAATATGGAACAGCAACAATAAGAATAACTACTAATAACAATACATATGAACAAAAAATAACATTATTGGACTATAAAAATACTTATGCAAATGAAGTATTAGATAATTTTTTAAAAACAAATATAAAAAGTACAATGACAGAATATGAAAAATTAAAAACAATTTGCGAATATATAGCAAATAATTATAGTTATAGTGGAAACATATCAACATATCAAGGACTTGTCATAACTGGTGGAGGGGATTGTTGGGCAAATTCACAAGCAATCATTTATATGTGTAATAAAATAGGAATAAATGCAAAATTACGTTATGCGGCAAATGATACAGGGGCAGGAAGTGGACATAGAAATGTTACAGTATATGTAGATGGCGAATATTATATTGCTGATGCAGGCTATACTGGGACTGCACCAAGATATTATAGTTTAGAAAAAGAGCAAGGAGGTTTCTTCTATTCTGTAAATCAAGATGGAACACTTACAATAAGGCAATATGATGGATTTGAAACAAATGTTATAGTACCTTCTGAACTTTTTGGAAAAAAAGTAACAAAAATTGGCAGTAAAGCATTTTATGTAAGTTATTTATATTCAGAAACACAAATAGATACAGTAACATTACCAAACACAATAGAAGAAATAGAAGAGGGAGCATTTTCAGGGATAGAAACATTAAAATCTGTAAATATACCAAACAGTGTAAAAACAATGGTTGCGCCTTTCTATGATACTCCTAATTTAAAAATTAATATTTCTTCATCACATCCATATTTTATACTAGAGAATGATATAATATATAATAAAAATAAAACAGAACTTATAGAATGTCTTTCAAAAGAAGAAAAAGACATAATTATTCCAGATACAGTAAAAAAAATATGCATAAAAGCATTTACAAGGAGTAAAGTAAAGACTCTAAAATTAAGTAAAAATTTAGAAACTGTTTCAAATCAAGCATTTTATAATTGTGTTGGACTAAGAGGAATAGAAATTCCTGCAAGTGTAAAAACAATTGAGTACCAAGCATTTGGAGCACCTCAATTAAATTCTGTAATAATACAAGATGGTTGCACAGCAGAGGTAGTAGAGTCAGCATTTTATGATCTAGAATATATTAGAATACCAAGTACAATTACAAAAATTGATAAAAAAGCATTTGAATATCATAATGATTTGGTAATATGTGGAAAGCTAAATTCTTATGCACAAAGTTATGCTACAGAAAATAATATAAAATTCGAAGTAGAAGACAGTAAAAAAGAAATAACGCCAGGAATGATAGTAATAGAAAATACCAATTTTCAATATAATGGAAAAAAACAAGTACCAAAAGAAACAATTTACTTTGGCAGTGTAATATTAAAAGAGGGTACAGATTACATATGCACTTATTCTACAGATTCTATTAATGTAGGTGAATATGAACTAAAAATAACTGGAATAGGAAAATATAAAGGAACACAAAATATAAGTTATTCTATAAGAAAAGCAGAAAATGAATTTGATTTTATTTGTGAAGATATAACATATGGTGAAAAAGTAAACCCAATAGTAACAAAAAATTTATCTTCAGAAAAACCCATTTTTATGTATAAAACATCACAAGATGCTACATGGGCGACATCAACTATGCCAAAAGATGTAGGAACATATTGGATTATAGGTCAAGTTAGTCCATTTGACAATTATTACTATAAACAAGTAGAGAAAGCATTTAAAATTTTACCTGCAAAAAATGATTTAAAAATAAATTGCCCAGATGTACAATATGGACAAGAAGTTTCACCCACTATTACAAGAAATACTTCAGGAGGAAAAGTAACATATTATTATAAAATAAAGGGAAGTAGTGATAGCACATATACAAAAACTATTCCTACAAAAGTTGGAACATATACATTAAAAGCAGTTTCAGAAGCAACTAAAAATTATAAAAAAACAGAAGTAATTCTAGACTTTAAAATAACAGAAATACCAGTTACAAATATTACATTGAATAAAACTAACTTAATATTAGAAAATGGAAAAACATATACTTTAACATATAAAATAACTCCAAGTAATGCAACACAAACAAAAGCAACATGGAAAACATCAAATTCTGCCATATGTACAATAGATAATGGAATAGTAACAGCAAAATCAGAAGGAACTGCAAAAATAACAGTGACAATTGGAGGAAAATCACAAATTTGTAATATAACTGTTGTAGAAAATCTAGGATATGTATTAGGAGATATAAATAAAGATAAAAAAATAGACATTAAAGATGTAAAACTTGCACTTCAATATTCTTTAGGAAAAATAGAGTTAGACAGTAACCAAGTTTTAGCAGGTGATGTGAATAAATCTAAAAATATTGACATAAAAGATGTAAAGAAAATTTTGCAGTATTCGCTTAAAAAGATAACTAAATTTTAATAAAATAAGGGACTGATGAAATGAAAGGCAAACATTTTAAAAATAAGAATGAAAAAAAAGATGAGCATAGCAACAAAAAAAGAAAGTATATTAAGAGAAATAAATACAATAATAAAAAATATGAAAATAACAAAAAGCACATAAATTCTAAAATGATATTACGAAAAGTGGTACAAGTTATTTCAATATTAGTATTTTTTGTTTGTCTTGCAATTACTCTTTTCTGGATGTATAGTAATGTGCAACTGAAAAAAATAGAAAATGACTTGTCTACTGTTGTAACTAATATACAAGAAGATAATTTGAAAGAGAATAAAGAATTAATAGAAAAAGGGAG
The DNA here is from genome assembly GCA_930989765.1 of uncultured Clostridium sp. Lineage (GTDB taxonomy): Bacteria > Bacillota > Clostridia > TANB77 > CAG-508 > CAG-269. The sequence continues at coordinate 75,403 of CAKNNA010000001.1, forward strand.
CTTAAAAATAGATTTTACTCAACTAAAATCTATTAATTCAGATGTTATTGGTTGGATATATATAAAAGATACAGATATAAATTACCCAATTTTACAAACAACAAATAATGAATATTATCTAAAAAATAGCTTGTATAAGACATATAGTTCATGTGGAAGTATATTTTTAGACTGTAATACAAAAAAAGATTTCTCAGAGCAAAATACAGTAATTTATGGACATAATTTGAAAAATCAAAAAATGTTTGCAGATTTAGAAAAAGTATATAAAGGCGAATTAGGAGACAAAATTACAATTGAAATATATACAGAAGAGGCTTTTAAAAAATATATGGTATTTGCAAGTTATATGGAAGAGCCGAATTTAAAGGTAATACAAAAAAATTGGAATCAAGAACAAAAAACTAATTTTATAGAATCAGCAATTAAAAAAAGTAGCATTAAATTTTCTTATGACATGGAAAACAATAAAAATATACTTACATTAATTACATGCGATTCTACAGGAAAAAAGAGAATAATAGTACATGCAATAAATACAGATTAGAGAAATATAGAGATTAATAATATTAAAAACTTAAGAATGATTTTAGTGTAAGCTTTAAAGAAAGAAGGATAATATAAAAATGGCTATGGCAATATTTGTAGGATTAATACCTTTTTTACTTGGAACATTTTATGATTTTAGTGTTTTATTTGTAACAGCAATATTTTCTATTGTATTGCTTATAATACTTATAAAAAATAGAAAATTGCAAATAAATATAAATAATAGATTTATATTAAGTATAAGTTTAATTTTTTTTTCATTATTAACAATAATATGGGGAATAGATAAAAATAATGCATTTGTAGGTACTCTTAGATATATTTCTGTTTTTATATTTGTGGTTTTGCTAATGCAACTATCTAAAAAAAGCAAGGATAATATTATAGATATTATACCTTATTCTGGAATTATAATGTTAATTATAAGTGTTATTATGGGTTTTTTTCCAAATTTAAAAGAAATAGTATATTCAGAAAGTAATAGAATTACAGGATTTTTTCAATATTCAAATACATTTGCATTATATTTATTAATTGGTTTTATTATTATTACAAATAAAAATACTTACATAAATAAAGCTGGAAAAATAAATAATAGTACAAATAGTTTGATAAATAAAGTTGATAATGTAAAAATTACATATGAAGAGAAATCTAAAAGAACATATATAAATGAAAATATGCTTTCCATCATAATTTCAATAATTTTGTTAATAGGAATTATTATGACAGGAAGTAGAACAACATTTATAATTACTACTATATATATAATATATATATCATTTAGAAAAGAAAATAAAAACAGAAAACTATTAGGAATAACATATTTTATAATAATATCAATAATTGGAGTTTATGTATTAATAACAAAAAATTTAGATACAATAGGAAGAATTTTTACAGTTTCTTTAAATTCTAGTACTTTACTTCGGAAGAATTTTATATTGGAAAGATGGGCTAAAACTTCTTTTAGAAAATTTATTTGGATATGGGTATATGGGATATTCATATAAAGTTTATGAAGTACAAACAGGGATGTATTATACAAAATTTGTGCATAATGATTATTTGCAAATGGCTCTTGATATTGGAATAATACCTCTTATAATATTTTTAGTTATAGTAGTAAAATCATTAATTTCAAAGCAAAATATAAAATTAAATAAGATAATAATAATTGCAATAATGTCACATATGTTTATGGAATTTGACTTACAATTTATGATAATATTTTATATATTAATTTTATGTTTAGATGAAAAAAATTATAAAACATATGAAATAAAGCAAAGTATAACACTAGATACAATAATATTTATAATTTTCTTTATATTTTCATATTATTCATTTGCATATTTTATGAATTATATAGGAAAAAATAATATAACAAATAATATGATTAATTCAACAGAAGCAAAAATTAGTTTAATGATAGATACAAAAAATTTAGATAATGCAAAAAAAATTGCTGATGAAATATTAAAAAAGAATAAGTATGTATATCAAGCGTACAATATAAATTCTTTGTATTATTTACAAAAAAAAGAATTCGACAAAATGATAGAAAACAAGAAAAAAGATATTGCGTTAGATAAATATAATTCTAAAGTTTATGAGGAGTATGTATATATGTTAAGCGAAGTCTTGCAATATTATGCAAAATTAGAAAATACTGAAATGATAGAAAAATATTGTAATTATATTTTAGAAGTTAAAAATATTATAGAGACTGTTAAATCCAATACAAGTAATTTAGCCAAAAAATTGCAGGATAGTTCAGAAATTGTATTAGATGAAAATGTAGTTAATTATATTGAAGAAACAGAGCTTTTAAAAAATATGATTGTTAGTTTATAGTCAAATGATTTTATTTTTTATATTGTATATATTGAATTTATTTAAGGCTTTTCTACAATGTTAAATTGACTTTGAATTGTAACTTTAAATGAAATCAAATTTTTACAAAATTTTGCAAAAATACTTGAAAAAGTAATAATAGTATGATATTATGTGCAAAAAGGAAATGAAGCCTTAAAAAATGTATATGCAAAGGAGAAAAAAATGAAAAAAATAATAAAAATCAAATTACAAAAATAAAACTGTTTTAATATATGTAAAAAATATATATTAGAATAGTTTTTTGCATTTTACATTTTTTAATAATATTTGTAATTTCCAAAAAATTTGTTTTGAATTAAAAGGGAGGTATAAAAAATGAAAAAACAAATTTCAAAAATGATTGCATTAGTAATAATACTTTCTATGCTAATGACATTTATGCCATTTAATATGGTAAAAGCTGCAAACCCAACAAATCCAAAATTCACACTAACAAGTACTCAAGGAAAAGCTGGGGATACAGTTACAGTAGAAGTTAAGTTAAATGAAGATACAATATTTGAAGATTTAACATTAGCAGTAGATTATGATACTACAAAATTAGCAGTAGAATCAGAAGATAATGTTATTTTAGGAAATAATGTATCTGGTCTTTTCGGTGGAAAATCAATTGCAAGAGAAGGAAGAGTAGAATATCAAGCAATTGATGCACAAGGAGAAGACACATTTACAATTAAATCCGGAACAGTTTTAACAATCAAATTTAAAATTCTAGAAAAAGCAGAAGGAACAACAGAGTTATCTTTAAAATATGATACAACATATACAAAGCTTGCAACATCAACAGTAAAGGTAATTGTTCCAATTACAGGTGTAACATTAAATAAAACATCTGTAGAATTAAATAAAGGAGAAACAGAAAATATATCTTGCACAATATCTCCAGAAAATACGACAGACAGTAAAGAAATGATATGGAAAACATCTAATGCAAATGTTGCCACAATTTCAAATGGAGTTATTAAAGCTGTTGGAGTTGGAAATGCAACTATTACTGTAACAGTTGGCGGAAAAACTGCGAGTTGTAATGTAATAGTAAAAAACCCAATGACCGGTATAGAGCTAAGTCAAACAGAAGTAAGTTTAGCAAAAGGTCAAACAAGAACATTAGAAGTAAAATACATACCACAAGATACTACAGACTTAAAAAATGTAACATGGAAATCATCTGATAACAGTATAGCTACAGTAGAAAATGGAAAAATAACAGCATTAAAAGCAGGTACTGCAAAAGTAACAGCGCAAGTTGGAGATTATGTTGCAGAAGCTACTATTACAGTAGTAGAATACCCACTAGAAGGAATAAAAGCGATAGTAGACAAGCATGAAATAGGAATAAATGAAACGGTAAAAATAAATATATTAACAAACCCAGAAAATACAACAGATGAGTTAAATGTTAAATTCATCTCAAGTAATGAAAATATAGCAAAAGTTGATGAAAATGGAGTAATAACAGGTATAAGTGAAGGAAATGCATCAATTACAATAATTGCAAATGAAAAATATTCACAAGCTTTAACTATAAAAGTAATAAACGAAGTAGTAGAAGAAAATAATCCAAATGAAGAAGAAAAACCAGAAAATTCAAATGAAACTGATCAAACAGACGAAACAATAGATAAAGTAGAAGAAAACAAAACAGAAAACGAAGTAAATAAGCAAGAAACAGAAGTAAAAGAAGAAACAACAGTACTTCCTAAAACAGCGGATATAGCTATTGGAGCAGTTATACTAGTTATGGTAATATCAGCAGGAATTGCAATATTTACATTAAAAAATAGAAAAAACAAATAATTTGGAAACAAATAGATTTAGTAAAAAAACGAATAATTAAATAAATAAGCATTTAAAGATGTACATCTAGAAAAATATAGAAGTACATCTTTAAATTGATAAAAGGAGGATAAAAATGTCAAAAACAGATAAGAAAGCGATGAGTATATTGCTTATAATAATTATGTTATTTACAATAATGAATCCACTTATTACAAATGCTGTAAATCAAGCTCCAGATGATGCTATAGAGTTTAAAGATAATGTAGTATTTGAATCTTTACTAAATAATTCAAATGTAGATAAAAATAAAGATGGTTATATAACAAAACAAGAAATGGAAGAAGTTACTTCAATATATATTTACAATAGTAATCCTGGAGAAATTAAAAGTTTGGAAGATTTAAAATACGCAGTAAATATAGAAAGTTTAAATGTAACTGGTATAAATGAAGAAATTAAAGAATTTGATTTTTCTATTTTTACAAAACTAAATTATCTTTATATATCAGTAAATCTACTAAATTCAAGTACAAACTATGAAATTGATAAACAAAGTATAAAATTACCAAGTAATTTTTTTGCATATACATATGAAACAGGATTAAACTATAATATTAGTGGATTTTCAGTTCCAGAAAAAATTGAACTAGAAGTAAATGATTTATATACTGATAATAGTGTATATAATATATCACATGGGAAAATTGAAAATGAAAATATTGCCAAAATATTTAAATATAATGGTTCACAATATTATTTACAAGGTGTAAGTGAAGGAACAACAAAAATTACATATACAAGTGATATAGCGAATGTACAAACAAATGTAACAGTAACAAAATCAAATATACAAGCAGAACAAGAATTAGAAGATAATACGATTACATCGAAGTTAGTATATGATAGAATATTAATGTCAAATGGTACACTATGGAAAGTAAACTCACCTTCAGATGTAGAAATAGAAGACCAAAATGTTTCAGATTATGTATATATGCGTTTCTTGTTAGACAGAGACTCAATGTTTTTAAAATTAAAAGAAAATAATACCTTAAATATTGAAAGTTATTTAGGAGAATATGGTAAAACAGAAGAAATTAAGATTAATCAAGATGTCGAAAATGTAAAACAAATATTATCAGATTATTATTCTTCTGAATTAGGATACTTAACAACTGATGGGGAAGTTTATGCAATTGATATAAATCAACAAACAAATCAAGTAGAAATAGAGCTAATTGCAAGTGGAGTAACAAAAGCAGAAGGAGCGTATTATGTAAAAGATGGGTCAACATACTATATGAATGGTACATTAGCATTAAACGAAGAGTTTGAACAAGCACAAAGTAATACTTTTACAATAGGTAATAAGATATATGCAAGAAGATATTTTTCAAATATAATAGAAATAAAACTTGCAGCAGAAGATTTTAAAAGCTATATGCCTATATATTCAGATGAATATGACACAACCTATATATCAACAAATGGAGAATTGAAAAACTTTTCTGGAGTAATAATTCCTGAAGGAACAAAATATCAAGAAAATAATACGGTGATAAATAAAGTGCCATTAACTATAAATAGTGAAGATACACTATGTTGGGGGGATTTAGAATACTTAACAGAAGTAGAAGATGTAACATCTGTAATTATACCTGATAATGATCCATATAAAGCAGATGATATATTTGCAATAGCAGTAAGAAAAGATGGAACTATATGGACAAAAGATTTTTATGAATTAACAAACTTTAAAAAAGTAATTTCTCCTAAGGATTGTGAAGAAGAAGTTCAATTAGGAAATATAGATGATGATAATGTAGTAACAATAAAAGATGTTAAACTATCATTACAATATTCTTTGGGAAAAACTGATTTATCTGATGTACAAATTAAAGCGGCAGATGTTAATGAAGATGGAATAGTTAATATAAAAGATGTCAAATTAATATTACAATATTCTTTAAAATTAATAAGTGAATTTTAATTATATATTTTATAAGTAAAAAAGATTATGAAAGGAAAAACATTCATAATCTTTTTATTTTCTAAAAAAGAGTATAACATGTTAAGATTTTCTATAGCTATATAAACTGAAAAATATTTCTAGCATACATAAGTTTTATTATAATATATAATGAGAGAGCTTTATTTAAGCTATGAATTGTAGATAATTTTCTTAAAAGAAAAAAATCATTTTTAAAACTACTTGACAGTTTACAATAATAAAGTTAAAATATAATAGGAAGAAAAAAATATATAAAAAATGAAAATAGATATATTTGATTCGAACATTGAAAATTAAATAAGAAAGAGGTGTAACTTATGGACAACATTATTGTCTTAGTAGCCGCTGTCTTAATCTCAATTGCAATTGGAGTTTTTATAGGAATGATCTATAGAAAAAAAGTTGCAGAATCTAAACTAGGAAGTGCTGAACAAGAAGCTAAAAGGATTATTGATTTAGCAAAAATAGAATCTGAAAACTTAAAGAAGGAAGAAATTATTAAAGCAAAAGAAGAAATTATGGCAAGTAGAAAAGAATTAGATCAAGAGATTAAAGAAAGAAGAGGCGAAGTACAAAAACAAGAAGCAAGAATTATTCAAAAGGAAGAAATTTTAGATAGGCGCTCAGAAAATTTTGAAAGAAAAGAAAAAGATTTAGAAAGAAAGTGGCAAGAAGCAGAAGAGCAAGAAAATAAGATAGGTATGTTATATGAAGAGCAAGTAGAAAAATTGCAACAAATAGCAAACCTAAGCAAAGAAGAGGCAAAAGAAAAATTATTAAAAGAGCTTGAAAAAGATTTAAGCTATGAAAAAGCAACAAAAATTAGAGAAGCAAACCAAAAGGCAAAAGAAGAAGCAAACAAAAATGCTAAAGAGCTTCTTACATATGCTGTACAAAAATGTGCAGCAGATCATTCACAAGAAACAACAGTATCAATTGTTGCATTACCAAGTGATGATATGAAAGGTAGAATAATTGGGCGTGAAGGAAGAAATATAAAGGCATTAGAAACATTAACAGGAGTAGACCTAATTATAGATGATACACCAGAAGCAGTAGTATTATCAGGTTTTGATCCATTAAGAAGAGAAGTTGCTAAAATTGCTCTAGAAAAATTAATTGAAGATGGAAGAATACATCCAGCAAAAATTGAAGAAATGGTAGAAAAAGCAAAACAAGAAGTTGAAGAAACCATAAAATCAGAAGGAGAAAGAGCAGTATTAGAATCAGGAGTAATAGGTTTACATCCAGACCTTGTAAAACTAATAGGAAAACTAAAATACAGAACAAGTTATGGACAAAATGTATTAAATCACTCAATAGAAGTTTCTAACTTAGCAAGAATAATGGCAGACGAAATAGGGCTAGACCCTAAACTTGCAAGACGAGCAGGATTATTGCATGATATAGGAAAAGCATTAGACCATGATATGGAAGGAACACATGTTGAAATAGGAGTGGAGATATTAAAGAAATATAAAGAAAATCCACTAGTAATAAATGCAGTAGAAGCACACCATGGTGATGTAGAGCCTGAAAGTCTAGAAGCAGTACTAGTACAAGCAGCAGATGCAATTTCAGCATCAAGACCAGGAGCAAGAAGAGAAACACTAGAAGCATATATAAAAAGATTACAAAATCTAGAGGAAATTGCAGATTCTTTCGAAGGTGTAGAAAAATCATTTGCAATACAAGCAGGACGTGAAGTAAGAATACTTGTAGAACCAGAAAAAATATCAGATGACCAAATGACAATTCTAGCGCGTGATGTTGCAAAAAAAGTAGAAAGTGAAATGGACTATCCAGGTCAAATAAAAGTAAATGTAATAAGAGAAACTCGTGTTGCAGATTATGCAAAATAGAGATAGTATATTTAAATATGTACAAGACAGATGTTTATACAATAGTTTATTTAAGTGAATAAATGAGTCGAGAATTATTAAAAATTTCTCGGCTTTTTTGTATCTGCTACTTTATGAAAAGAAATATTCTTGATTTAAATAAACATTGTTAAAGACGGAGATTTTTGAAAATTCAAGGGACAATAAGAGTTTTACATTAAAACTTGCAAATTATATAGATATATAGTATTATATATAAAGTTTTAAGTAATTAATAAAAATTTATATAGAAAGAAGGTTTTAAATTGAGAATTTTAGCTGTAGGGGATATAGTAGGAAATACTGGAATAAATGAGCTTAAAAAGCAACTAATTTTAATAAAAAAAGAAAAAAATATAGATTTTTGTATTGTAAATGGTGAAAATGCAGCAGAAGGTATGGGACTTACAGAGAAAAATTTTCATAGTATATTGGAGGCTGGTGCAGATGTTATAACTATGGGAAACCATACATGGGGAAAAAAAGAGATATTTAAATTTATAAATCATCCTCAAATAATAAGACCTGCAAATTATCCAGAAGGTGTAGTAGGAAAGGGTTTTAATATATATAAAAGCCATAACAAAAATATAGGGGTCATAAACTTAATTGGAAGAGTGGACATAAACATACTTTCAGAAAACCCTTTTATAAAAGTACGTAAAATATTAGAAAAAATACAAAATCAAACAGATATAATAATTGTAGATTTTCATGCAGAAGCAACTGCAGAAAAAATTGCAATGGGAAATTATATTGATGGTGAAGTTACAGCAGTATTTGGTACACATACACATGTACAAACAGCAGATGATAGAATATTGCCAAAAGGGACAGCATATATCACAGATATAGGTATGACAGGACCTAAAAATTCAGTTATAGGAATGGATATAGATGTATCTATTAAAAGGTTTGAAACCACTTTACCGGAAAAGTATAAAATTGCAGATGGAGAGGCTATATTTAATGCAGTAGTATTTGATATTGATGATGAAACAAATAAGGCTAAAAGTATAGAAAGAATATATATAAGTTAAAATAAAAAATGCCAAAGGGGACGGAGAAAAATGGCAATTTCGAAAATAATTTTTGAAATTGCCATTTTTCTCCGTCCCCTTTGGCATTTAATTTTAAATGAAGTTTATAATATAAAGTTAAAAAAGGTAAATTTGGTAAAAAGCGAAAAATGTCGAAAAACTAGCTATTTTGCGATGAAATAATGGGAAAAATTTAAAAAAAGGCTTTACAAAAAAATCCATATATTGTAAAATAAAAATCGTAAAAGTTGCAACAAAAAATAAATTAATAGGAGGCCAAAGAAAAATGGAAATTTTAAAAATTTCGTCAAAATCTAATCCAAATTCAGTTGCAGGAGCAATAGCTGGATTAGTAAAAGAATCAAACAAAGCAGAAATGCAAGCAATTGGAGCAGGAGCATTAAATCAAGCAGTTAAGGCAGTAGCTATAGCAAGAGGGTTTGTCGCACCATCAGGAGTAGATCTAGTGTGTATACCAGCTTTTGCAGAAGTAGAGGTTGAAGGTGAAGACAGAACAGGAATAAAATTGATAGTAGAATCTAGAACATAATTTAGAATATATACAATAAGTTAAAAATAAATATATTAAATAAAATTGTATATAAAAAATTAAAAAAATAAAAATCTAGATTAAAAAATAAAAGAATAAGCAGATAGTTCTGCTTATTTTTTAACCTAAAAAAGTATTTTTAACTTTATATAGAACTTTTTGATTTAATATAGTCTAAAAATTATAATAGTCAAGAAAATATAAGCATATCTAAATAATTTTTTATGAATAAAGCAAGATTGCATATAATTAAAAGTTTCAAAAAGAGCACATTTTTTATCCACAAAAGTAAGAACAAAACTTTCTTTATATTTTGGTAAACTTAAAGTTACGGGCCACATATGTTTTAAAATGATATCTTTTTCTTTTTCGTTTAAATTAAATAATTTTGAAGCATTTAAATAAGCTGTTTTAGGATGAGTAAAAGCATGAAGTCCTTTGCGATTTGGAGACTTTTTTCTCCAATCATATAAAAATAAATCATGAATCATAGCAGCTCTACTACATGATTTATAATCTAAATTGTGTTTTTTACAAATTTTATAGCATAAATATGAAGCTGTAATACAATGTTCAAAGCAATTTGTGTCACAATGTTGTCTATATTTTTTCATTTCTTTTACTGTTTCATTGTTTAGTATATCTGCAATAGTGGAAATAAATTCTTTATCTTGGTATATTTGATTAATTAAATTTTCCAATTTTATACCCCTTTATATTGTATGTATTATAAATTAATTATAGCATGTCATATGATTAATTTTCAAGGTGAATAAGAAAATCTTAAGAATTATTTATGCCTTTTAAACCTAAAACAAACAAGTCTCGCGTGATACTTGAGCGCTTTCTTATTTATTTTAGTCTAAGAAGGTATATGGCAATTTCATGGCACACTCGTTATTACATAAATATTATATATATATCGTATACTTGATTAGACCGTGATAGATACTTTCCTATTTCAATTTATGGATTAAAATATATAAAAACAGAAAGTTGACATCACCACCAGAAAAATAATATAATACTTAAGAAAACAATGTGTCTCATAATAATTAATTCTAGATTAATATAATCTTGTTTTTAAGACCATAGATATATATCATTATAATAATACAGTTAAAAATAATCTAAGAGAAAGGAAATAAAAATGAAAACATATAACAGAGAAAAATATTTAAAATTATTAAGCAAAGAATATAAAAATATAACAGAAGTAACAGAGGAGATAATAAACTTAAAAGCAATATTAAACCTTCCAAAAGGAACAGAAGTATTTTTAAGTGATATTCACGGAGAATATGCACCATTTACACACATATTAAATAATGGAGCCGGAATAATTAGAAGTAAAATTGATGATATTTTTGAAAATCAAACTACTGAAAAAGAAAGAAATACACTTGCAACTTTAATTTATTATCCAGAAGAAAAATTAAAGTTAATTAAACAAGAATATAATGATAATTTGGCAGAATGGTATACAATTACTTTATATAGATTGGTTGAAGTGGCAAGAAAGGTAAGCTCAAAATATACAAGGTCAAAAGTAAGAAAAGCTATAAAAAATGGTTTTGGATATATAATAGATGAGTTATTACATGCGCAAGTAAATAATGAAAAAGATAAAGAATATTATTATAAACAAATAATTAAAACAATAATTGAACTAGGTCAGGCAGATAGTTTTATAATAGCAATATCTGATTTAATTAAACAAATGGCAATAGACCATTTACATATAATTGGAGATATATTTGACAGAGGAAGGCACCCTGATTTAGTAATAGAAAAATTAATGAAATTTCATAGTTTAGATATACAATGGGGAAACCATGATATATTATGGATGGGAGCAGCCCTTGGAAATAAAGCAAGTATTGCAACAGTTATAAGAATTTGTGCAAGATATAATAATATAGGAATATTAGAAGATGCATATGGTATAAATATTAGACCACTTTCAACTTTTGCACAAGAAGTTTATCAGAATGATGAATGTGAAAAATTTATGCCAAAAGAATTTGATTATAATAAATATGATAGTAGTGATAGAAAAATAATTGCTAAAATTCATAAAGCAATAACTATAATACAATTTAAATTAGAAGGAAATTTGATAAAAAAACATCCTGAATACAATTTAGAAAATAGATTATTACTAGATAAAATGAATATTGAAAAAGGATATGTAGAAATAGAAGGACAAAAATACGAAATAAATGATAGGTATTTTCCAACAATAAACAAGGAAAATCCATATGAATTAACAAACCAAGAAAATGAAGTAATAGAAAGATTAACAGAATCATTTGTACATAGTCAAAGTTTAAGTAGCCATATAAATTATCTTTTTTCAAAAGGACAGATGTATACAATATTTAATAACAATTTATTATTCCATGGCTGTATGCCAACAGACAAAACAGGTGAATTTAAGGAAGTAATGTTTCTAGGTAAAAAGTTAAAAGGAAAAGAATATTTTGACGAAATAAATGAAGCTGTAAGTAAAGTATATATAACAAAAGAAGAAGAATTAATAGATATAATGTGGTTTTTATGGATATCACCAGATTCACCATTTTTTGGTAAAGATAAGATGGTAACTTTTGAAAGTTATTTTGTAAAAGATGCAAATATGCACAAAGAGCCTAAAAATCCATATTATCTATTATCAGAAAATGAAGAATTTTGTAATAAAATACTAAAGGAATTTGGCTTAAACAGTGAAGAATCACATATAGTAAATGGTCATATTCCAGTAAAAGCAAAAGATGGAGAAAGTCCAATAAAAGCTAATGGAAAATTACTTGTAATAGATGGAGGTTTTGCAAAAAGCTATAGAGAAAAAACAGGAAATGCAGGATATATTTTAACATATAATTCAAATGGATTATTATTAAGTCAAACTAAACCATTCGAATCTGTAAAAAAGGCTATTGTAGAAGAAAAAGATATTATTAGTGAGATAATAGTAAAGAAAAAAGGAATTGTTAGAAAAACAGTTGGAAATACAGATATTGGAACAAAGCTAAAAGGAGAAATAGAAGATTTAGAAGAACTTTTGGGAGCATATAGGAACGGTGAAATTAAAGAAATGATATAATTATTTGCATAAAAATAAAAAATATTATACAATAGAAATATAAGGAATGGAGTGATAAATATGAAAGAATTATCAAAAACTATATTAGACATAGAAAGAGACATAAGAGACACCCTAGAAAATGATTATAAATCCCAAAGCACTGAAAATAAAAGAATAAATTTTAAAGATGTAATGTATGTAGGAGAGGTTACTTGGAATGATAAAATAAATGGAAAACCATTATCTAGTAAATTATTTGCAGTAAGAAAAGAAATAGAAACTCAAAATAAATATGATGTAGAGAAAAAAAGAGAAATGTATGAATATTATTTAGATGATAAATATATAGGTGCAGGTATAGACATAAGAATGCCTCAACTTGAAGAAAGATTTAAAATATCAGAACCAGAAAAAGCAGACCAAATAGAAAGGTTACTAGAAAATGTGCAAGATAAAGATTTAATTCAGAATTCATTAGAACATTTGGAACGTCAAGAATTAGAAAATATAGCAGAAGCTCTAGGAATTGAAAGTAAAGATATAAAAGATATATCTGAAATAGACTTAAAACAAAAATTATTAAATCTTGATGAAAGAGACTTAAAAGAAGAAGGCGAAAAAGAAGACAACCTTCAAGATGAAGAAGAAGTTAAATTAGACGAAGACGAAACAAAACACTTAAATGTAAGAGAAGAAACTGATTTAAACCAATACATAAAAGGAGAAACATTAGGAAAAAAATTAGGACTAGAAAAAATAGGAATAACAGATGGAGTAAAACTTGCAAGAGTTTCAACATCTAGTTTAGATTCAAAAGACCGGAATATCAAAATCTAATATAGATACATTTGTTGTAATAAGAAGTAATGGAGAAGCAGTAGTTCTTGGAGAAAATATATTAAAGCCAAATACAAGAGAGGGAAATGACCCAAGAGGAAAAAATCTAACAGCAGATAATGATGAAGGACTATTAGACTATGAAGTAAACACATCAAGCTATTTAATTGTAAATGGAAATGGAGACGAATATTTAAATATAGGCTATGACGAAACAAATGGAAAAGAAATAAAATACTCTAGCTGGTCAGACCAATATGGAGCATATTTTGATGTAGAATTAGAGACACAAAATACAATGTATCAAGATTCATTTATAAGGCAATATATGAATGAAAGATATGAAGGAGAATATGAAACATCAGAAGTTCTAGAAAAAAGTGAAGCTCATAAAAAATGTAAAGATGCAAAAATAACAGAAGTAGACACAATAGTAGGAAATGAAAAAGAACATAAACATGTAGATGAAAATGTACAAAAAAATATGGAAATAAATGAAGCATATATCGAGCATTATGCCAAAGAAATATTACAAGACAGTGATATAATAAGTTCTACATATAATTTAAAAGATGTAAAAGTCCACTTAAAAGACTTACTAGACGAAAAACAAAATGAAGGACTAATAAAACTACAAGAAATACCAGAAAAAATGAAAGAAATAGCAGAAGAACTAAAGGAAAACATGGAAAAACAAGCAGAAAATGAAAAAGTATTAGGAGCAAGAGAAAATTAATAAAATGAACTTTAGGGATGTTCCTTAAAGTTCATTTTTGAAGTTTAATATAATAAAAAATATAATTATAAGACAATGAACTTTAAGGAATGTCCCTAAAGTTCATTTTATTAATAGCATTGTATATAAACAAAAATAGTAACAAAAAAGAAAGAGCTAGAATACAATAATAGTAAACATAATATTCTAGTGGAGGCAAAAATGAAAAATATTATAACATTAGATAAATTATCAATGAATAAACAAGCACAAATAGAACAAATAGAATGTACAGGAAAACTAAAAAGAAGATTATTAGACTTAGGATTTATAAAAGGAACAACAATTGTACCAATACTAATAAGTCCATCAAAAGATCCGAGAGCATATGCAATAAGAGGAAGTACAATAGCAATAAGAAAAGAAGATGCAAAATCTATAAAAGTAATAGTCAATGGTTAATCTGGGACAGGTCCCGATTAACCATTTTTGGTCATTCTGGGACAGGTCCCAATTAACCATTTTTGGTCAATTGGGACCTGTCCCAGAATGACCATAATGACCAAAAAATATGCAAATTAAAACATTAATCACAAGAATTAGATAAAAGCATATCATATAGTATTAAATGTGGGGTGATATGTTTATTATGAAGAATACAAAATTTGTAGTTGCACTCGCAGGAAATCCAAATGTCGGTAAATCTACAATATTTAATAGTTTGACTGGAATGCATCAACATACTGGAAATTGGCCTGGAAAAACTGTGGCAAATGCTTGTCGGTAATTTTTGCTTGAAAAATAATGAGTACATATTGGTGGATTTACCTGGAACATATTCAATTATGTCTAATTCAGAAGAAGAAGAGATTGCAAGAGATTATATTTGCTTTGGCATGCCAGATGTTACGGTGGTGGTTTTAGATGCTACTTGTTTAGAAAGAAATTTAAATTTACTTTTTCAAATTATGGAAATTACTGATAAAGTAATTGTTTGTGTTAATTTATTGGATGAAGCTAAAAAAAAGAAAATTGATGTAAATTTAAAAAATTTAGAAAGAATTTTAGGTGTACCTGTGGTTGGAACTATTGCTCAGAAGAAAAAGACACTGGATAATTTAAAAGAAATTATTTATAAAGTAAGTACTAATAAATTAAATCCAATTCCTAAAACAGTAGAGTATGAAAATAAAATTGAGGCTAATATTGAAAAAATTAAAGATATTATTAAAGATGAATATGTCGGAAAATTTAGTGATTCAAGTTGTTTTAGTAAAAATATTACTTTAAATAAAGAAAGTAAAGATGTAAATATAATTTCTGATAAATTATATAGGTGGATTGCTATAAAAGCTTTAGATGGGGATAAAAAAATTTTAGAGTCAATAGAAGAGAATTTAAAAATAAGTCTAGATACGGAAATTATAAGTCAAAACTTAGAAGAAGCCAAAAAAGATTTAAAAGCGGTAGGTATAACAGAGGAGAATTTTAAAGATAAAATAGTAGAAAATATTGTAAATAGGGCAGAACAAGTGACAAAGGAAGTTTGCAAGTTCAATAATTCTGATTATAGTAGTCGTGATAGAAAAATTGATAGAATTTTAACTTCAAAAAAATGGGGAATTCCAATAATGCTATTATTTTTAGCTATTATTTTTTGGATAACAATAGTTTTAGCAAATTACCCGTCAGAATTTTTATTTTCGATTTTTGAGTCAATTGGGGAAAAACTTATGGTGTTTGCAAATTATATTAATTGTCCAGAATGGCTTTCAAATATGCTTATTTTAGGAATGTATCAAACTTTAACTTGGGTTATTTCGGTAATGCTTCCACCTATGGCTATATTTTTTCCGCTTTTTACTATATTAGAAGATATGGGGTATTTGACGAGAATTGCTTTTAATATGGATGGTTTTTTTAAAAAAGCTTGTTCTAGTGGAAAACAAATGATAACCATGTGCATGGGAGTGACAATGTGGTAGATTTTAACTTCTCAAATGTTTTGAAAAAGTTTTTGGATAATAATATTAGACTTTGCAACTTTTATTAAAAAATTAAAGACTAAAAACCATTTTAAATCAAAAGTTATTAGTCTTTTACTTTTTTATAACTATTAAAATAACTATTAAATTTTTAGTATATAGTACCACATTCTATGTTAATTTTAATAAATTTTTTTCCACTTTGTAGTATATATTATATAAAATATCAAACATTTTATCCACAATTTTATATATTAATTTCTGCAGAGTTTGTTTATATATTATGCTTAATACTAATCCGAATATGATTAGCAATATAGCTTCTATTAATACCCATAATAAATAATTGTATCCTAATGGAAATACATATTGGTAAAATAAAGGTTTAGTATAATTTTTAAATAAATAATTTTCATGTATTATATAGAAAAGTAAAGATAATGAAGAAATGTAATTTATTATTTTATTTTCGAAATTTTTAGTGCTAAATAGATTAAGCAAAGATATTCCTATCATTATTCCAAAAATGTTCATTATACTACACCAGTGTAACATGGTATCGCTAAGAAATTTTATTTTCAATCCTAGAAAATTTGTAACTATTAAAAGTCCAACAAAAGCAAAAATATTAAAAAGCAAAATTTTTTTATTTAGTTTATTATTTCTAGTAAAATTTTGTAGATATAATTTATTATAAGCTACTATAAAATAAATTACTATAAAACCAATTAACTGGTTATAATAATAAGCTTTAAAATAAATCATTCTTATACAACAATATGCAATTATAAAAAAGATATTAATTCTTAATAGTGTTTCCTTTTTTACGGATTCTATTATTTTATTTAAAAATGGATGAATTATATATAACATTATATAACATCCTACAAACCAATTATTTTCAAATGTTATTGGAAAGACTTGTTTTATACACTCTGTAATTGAAATATTATAACCACTAATTAAATAAACTAATAAAAATAAAACAGATATTATAAAGCAATCCGAAATGATATATAAGATTTTTTTTACATTTGTTTTCTTTTTATCTAATAAAAAATATGCTGAACACATTACAAATATTAGATTTCCAATTTGTCCTATATTTCTAAATAATATTAAAATAAATTGACTTATGTTAGTCGTAGCTAAACTAAGATCAATAAAACTAATTAGTTCCTTATCACCGTAGTATGGGACTGAATGGCTTAATACTATTAATACCAATCCAATAATTTTCAAAAGTTCTATACTTGAATTTCTGGTTTTTATAGTATTTGTTTGTTTCATAAAACATACTCCTTTATTTTGGTTTGTTGATTATTATGTCGATATTATATATATTCAGAATGATTCTGTCAATATTTTGTTGATCTTTAGTTAATAAATAGGTTATTTTATAAGTATAAGAGCTTTATATATTGGCAGAGCATGGAGCCATATCTAAAAATTGGAACGATAAAAACATATATGTTCAAGTAAAAGAATTAGAAAAATCAAACAATATATATAATTACAAAAGTGGTAAATAAAAAATAAAATTTAAAAGAGGTATTCTCTAGAAAAATACTTCTTTTCTTAATTTCTTTAGACTTTTTTAAAAATCTATTTATTAACTGAATGAGAAAAATTCATACTATCTGTTGAAGAAAATATAATTTTCAAATTTATTTGATTAGATAGTTTATTATAATTACCTTTACAAGTATTATTATTCTTCATTTCATCATATACATTTTCTTCTATAATTATTTTATTAAGTAATCCATCTATATAAAATTCCAAATTTTCTTGATTTATTTCTATTTCTTTTAAAATAGCTTCTTTTAAATTTATATAAAACTTTTCAATATTTTTATTATTATGTGATAATTTATCAATTTTATCTAAATTTGATTTAATATCAGATATTTTATTTTCTATTAAATTTCTAGATGCTAAAATTTCTTCTTTTGAAAAAAGTCCATCTAAGCTAAGCTCTAGTAATTTATGCTTTTTATTTTCTAATAAGTACAAATCATTTTTTAATTTAATTTCTTGATTATAAATATCCGTATTTGTTAAACAATTTGAATAAATTGATATTAAATCATTACAAATATCATTTCTGTAAACTTCAAACTTTTTAAAAACTGATAAGAGTATATTATATAAATCTTCTTCCTTAAAAGAAGCAGGGACACAAGTTTTCTTTCCAGTTATATGAAAATTCTTGCAATACCAATAAATAATATCTTTATTTTTTAAATGCTTAATTTTTCTTACAAATGCACAATTATGTTTCAAGCAAAATATTTTTCCTGATAAAGCATATTTTGTTTGATGTTTTTGGTACATTTTGCAAGATTTACTTCTACTTTTTAATTTTTGATTTGCTTTTTCCCATAATTCTTCAGAAACAATAGGGGGAACTTTTTCATAATCTTTATATATTTTCCAAGTTAAAGGATCATTAATATTTCTTTTTTTAGTTCTGTAATCTATAACATTAGATATTCCGCCAGTGTAAAATCCCTTATATTTAGGGTTTTGAATTATTCTTTTTAAAGTATTTTGATGTATTAGATTACCATTATGGTTAAAAAAACCTTGTTTTGATAATAGTAAAGATAATTTTTTAAGCCCAATTTTATTATCATTTGCATAGATATTAAAGATATTTTTAATTATAGGAGCCTCTTTACTATCAATTACAAGTTTACCATTATCCTTTTTATAGCCCCATATATTATTAGTTCCTAAAACGGTACCTTTATCTATTGCTCTTTTAAAGCCAAACTTTGTTCTTTCAGATATTTTGCGCACTTCATCTTGTGCCATACTAGACATTATAGTAAGCCTTAATTCACCATCATTTGAAGCTGTTATAATGTTATCTGATAAAAAATAAACACAAACATCATATTCTAGTAATTTTCTAGTATAAAACAAACTATCAATTGTATCACGCGAGAATCTTGAAACTTCTTTTGAAATAATTAAATCAAATTCATCTTTTTTACTATCTTCTATCATTTGCATAAAATGGTTCCTTTTTAATGATGTAGTTCCACTTATGCCTTCATCTGTGTAGCCACGAATGAATTTCCAGTTTTTATTTTTTCTAATATAATCCTCAAAAAAAGATACTTGATTTTCTAATGAATTTATTTGTTCTTCTTTTTCAGTTGATACTCTTGCGTAATATGCAACTTTTAAAGGAAGGTCGAAAATGGTTTTTCCAGATAATAAGTTTTGCTTTATTTCGTATAAAGTCAATCTGAATTTCTCCTTTCGAAAATTTTGTATAAGGAAAAAAGATAATAAAAATGAATTATTAACTATTCATGAAGTATTTTTAAATCAAAAAGTAATTTATCAATTAGTTTAGAAGCTTTGTCATATAATGGCTTTTCTATTATATTTTTTTCATATAATATTTTATTTATAATTGATTCAATTTGCAATTTTAAATATTTTTCATTCATTTTTTTACCTCTTTAAATATTTTTATTAGAAAATATTTAAAAATATGTTAGTATTTTTTAAAAAATTTTATAATTATTGAGGGTGTCCACTTTGAGATTTTAAGGATAACAAAATTACCATATTGTCACTACCATGTGCATGGGTTTTGGTTGTAATAGTTGTGGAGTAACAGGCTGTAGAATAATAGAATCACCAAGAGAAAGATTAATTGCAATAATCACAAACAACCTAGTACCATGTAACCGGCAGATTTCCATTTCTAATAACAATAGCAAGCATATTTATAGCAAGTAGCGTATCAGGAATAACAGCATCAATTATATCAACACTAGCAGTTATCTTAGTAATACTTTTAGGAATAGTGCTAACATTAATAATATCAAAAATCCTTTCAAAAACAATATTAAAAGGAATGCCATCATCATTTGTACTAGAACTACCACCATACAGAAAACCACAATTTGGAAAAATTTTAATAAGATCAATATTTGATAGAACTCTA
The DNA here is from genome assembly GCA_930989765.1 of uncultured Clostridium sp. Classification (GTDB taxonomy): domain Bacteria; phylum Bacillota; class Clostridia; order TANB77; family CAG-508; genus CAG-269. The sequence continues at coordinate 95,706 of CAKNNA010000001.1, forward strand.
TTTGTACTTCGGAAGAGCAATCGCGGTTGCAATGCCAGCAGGAATAATAATATGGTTATTTGCAAATATATCAATTTCAGGAACGAGTATACTTACAATAATTGCAAATTTTTTAGATCCACTTGCAAATTTAATGGGGCTTGATGGATATATTTTAACAGGATTTATTCTAGGAATACCTGCAAATGAAATAGTACTTCCAATAATATTAATGTGCTATTTAAATGGAACATCACTTGTAAATATGGAAGATACAATCCAAATTGGTCAAATTTTAATTCAAAATGGATGGACCATACTTACGGCAATAAATGTTATGATTTTTACAATATTACATTTTCCTTGTAGTACAACACTTATGACAATAAAAAAAGAAACAGGAAGTATTAAATGGACTATAATAAGTTTTCTAATACCAACAGTTTGTGGAATTATTTTATGTATGTTTACAAATTTTATATACAATATATTTGTTTGAAAAATTAAATAAAAAATGTATAAATGTTAATAATATAATATACTATATAAATGCTTTTTGGAATATTTTAAACTAGAATGAAGTTAATAAAATATTTTCTAATATTTTATAAATAAATCATTGAAAAAATATAAAAAATAATGTATGATAGTGCAAGATAGAGGTGAAACATGAAATCTAATTTTTTCAAATATTTATTTATAATATTTGTAATAGGGATAACAATATTTGCAATTTTTAAAATAAAATCAGAAGAGCAAGAAGAAAATACATCAAATGAAGAAAGTTCGGTACAAGAAAAAATAACAAATATAACACTTGCAGTATCATCATTTGATAGTTTAAACCCAATATTGAGTCAGAATAAAAATGTACAAGATATAACAAAATTAATATATGAGCCATTATTTACTATATCTTCAAATTACAAATTAGAACCATGTCTTGCAAAAGAATGGGCAAAACAAAGTAAAACATCATATTTAATTAAATTGCAAGATAATGTAAGATGGTCAGATGGAGAAAAATTTGTGGCAGATGATGTAAAATTTACAATAGAAGAGCTAAAAAAAGTAAATTCAATATATACAGCTAATGTAGAACATATAACAGATATAGAAATAGTAGATGATTATACAATAAAAATTAATTTATCTGAAGAAGTTCCATTTTTTGAATATAATCTAATATTTCCAATAATGTCAAGCTCATTTTACTTAGATAAAGAATTTTCAGCAAATATTGTACCTGTAGGAACGGGGATGTATGAAATAACAGATGTACAAACATCATACATAACATTATCTAAAAATAATAGCTGGTGGAATATACAAGTAAAAGATCCTATAATAAAAACAATCACAGTAAATTTATATTCATCTGTAGGAGAAATGTACAATAGTTTTAAAACAGGTAATATAGATATAATAAGTACAGATAATATAAATTTGCAAGATTATGTTGGAACAATTGGATATGCATCTAAAGAAATAAAAGGAAGAAGACATGATTTTATTGCATTTAATACTCAAAATAATTTCTTAAGTAGAACAGAAGTAAGAAAAGCAATCTCATATTCAATAGACAAAACAAATATAGTATCTAGTATATATAGTAATAAATATTATACATCAAGTTTTCCATTAGACTATGGAAGCTTTGTATATCAAGAACAAGACTCAAGTGCTGGATATAATCCAGACCAAGCCAAAAAAGTTTTAGAAGATGCAGGTTGGACATATAGAAATAATTATTGGCAAAAATTAGAAAATGGTAGATACCAAAGATTATCATTAAGATTAGTTGTAAAATCATCTGATCAGGCTAAAGTTCAAGTTGCCCAAAATATAAAACAACAACTAGAAACTCAAGGAATTAGAGTAGAAGTTATAGTTGCAAATGATGTACAATACAATAATTATTTAACAAATAAAAACTACGATATGATATTGTGTAGCATAAACTTATCATTAAGTCCTGATTTAACTACATTTTTTGGAGAAAATAATTTAGCAAATTATAGTAATCAAGAAGTAACCCAAATAATGAATGAAATACAAAATGAAACACAAGAAAATGTATTAATAGAAAAATATAAAAGGTTAGCAGAAATATATAAATCAGAAGTTCCATACTTGAGCTTATATAATAATAAATTAACTGTTTGCTATAGTACAGGGCTAGTAGGAGAGCTTACCCCTAATTGGTATAATATATTTATAGGTATTGAAAAATGGTATAAATAGTTAAGTAGTTTTAGTAGAAATATAGATTACCGTTTCATAGCTTCTCTTATATATAAAATAGAGTTATTAAAAGTTGTAATAAAGAAAAAAGTTAAATTTAAAACAAAGGACAAGATAGAATAAAATATAATCAAAATAAAAATTAAAATTAAATATTGACAAAACAAAAATTTGGTGTATAATAAAAACATCAAACAAAAGTTCAATAAATTAAGGAGGAAAAAATATGTCAGAAAATACAGAAAAGAAAAAAGCATTAGAAGCGGCACTTAGCCAAATAGAAAAACAATATGGAAAAGGGTCAGTAATGAAATTAGGTGAATGCAAAGCAATGGAAATAGAAACAATTCCAACAGGAGCATTAAGCCTAGACATAGCATTAGGAGGAGGCGTACCAAGAGGAAGAATAATAGAAGTATATGGACCAGAATCTTCAGGAAAAACAACATTAGCATTGCATATAGTTGCAGAGGCACAAAAACAAGGAGGAGAAGCAGCATTTATAGATGCTGAAAATGCCTTAGACCCAGTATATGCAAAAAAATTAGGAGTAGATATAGATAACCTAATAGTATCACAACCAGACACAGGAGAACAAGCACTAGAAATAACAGAAAGTTTAGTAAGAAGTGGTGCGCTAGATGTAATAGTAGTAGACTCAGTAGCAGCACTAGTACCAAAAGCAGAAATAGATGGTGACATGGGAGATTCACACATGGGCTTACAAGCAAGACTTATGTCACAAGCCTTAAGAAAACTCGCAGGAGCAATAAACAAATCAAAAACAGTATTAATATTTATAAACCAATTAAGAGAAAAAATAGGAGTAATGTTTGGAAACCCTGAAACAACAACAGGAGGAAGAGCACTTAAATTTTATGCATCAATCAGAATGGATATAAGAAAAACAGAAAACATTAAACAAGAAGGAGAAGTAAAAGGAAACAGAGTAAGAGTAAAAGTAGTAAAAAATAAAGTAGCACCACCATTTAGAGAAGCAGAGTTTGATATAGTATATGGAGAAGGTATATCAAAATCAGGAAATATATTAGATATGGCAGTAAACTTAGACATCATAGAAAAAAGCGGCTCATGGTTTAGCTATAATGGAGAAAGAATAGGTCAAGGAAGAGAAAACGTAAAAAAATATTTAACTGAAAATCCAAAAGTTATGGAAGAAATAGACAAAAAAGTAAGACAAAATTTCGAAAAAGCATTTGAAAAAAGTTTAGGAGAAGAAAAGGAAGCTCAAGACGACGAAGAGGATCTAGAAGATGGAGAATAAAAAACAGTACTCATACTCATAGAAAGGAGAATAGATGCACACATCAGAAGAATTTGATGAAGCTAAAACAAAAGTACTAAAATACATATTATACAAAAAAAGAACAGAAAATGAAGTAAGAAACAAATTTTCAAAACAGATGAATGATAATATGTTAGAAGATGTAATTGAATATCTAAAAGAAGCAAATTATATAAATGACAAAGAATATATAGAAAAAGCTGTAAGTAATATTAAAATATTAAAAAACTTATCAATAAAAGAAATAAAATACAAACTCTTAGCAAAAGGTTTAGATAAGAATTTAATAGAAGATTATATATATGAAAATCAAGAAGAGCTCAAAGAATATGAAAAAAAATCGGCACAAAATATTATATATAAAAAAGAGGCATCATTAGAGCCAGAAGAAATAAAACAGTATTTATTAAAAAAAGGATATTCTGAAGAAAGCATAAAAGAATAAAGCATAAAAGAATAAAGTACAATACTTTAAACAAAATTAAAACAAAAGCATGAAAGGAAACGATTTTAATATGGCAGGAATATTAGCATTAGAAACAAAAAAATACTCAATAAAAATAGATAACTTTGAAGGACCACTAGACCTTCTAATATACTTAATAGAAAAAAATAAAATGAAAATAAACGAAATAAATCTAACAGAAATAACAGACCAATACATAGAATACCTAAATGAAATGGAGCAATTAGATTTAGAAATAGCAAGTGAATTTTTAGTAATGGCATCAACTCTGCTATATTTAAAATCAAAAAACTTATTGCCAAAACAAGAAATAGAGGAAGAAGAATTAACAGAAGAAGAACTAATAAGAAAAATAATAGAATATAAGAAATACAAAGTAATAAGCAAAGTTTTAAAAGAAAAATATTTACAATACTCAAAAAGAATATATAAAGAACAAGAAAAAATCGAATTACCAAAAAGAAAATTACAAGAAGAATATGAAAAAGACTTAATACCAAACCTATACAAACAGATAGTAGAAAGAACAAGTGTAAGGCTAAACAAAAACGCAAAAAACATTGAAAAAATAGCCTTAGTAGAAAACTATACAGTAGCAAGTAAAGTAAAAGAAATGTTTAAAGTATTAATAAAACAAAAAAGATTCATATTCAATAAAATGTTTTCACTAAATAAACACAATAAACAAGAAGTAGTAACAGCATTTAGTGGACTATTAGAATTATCAAGAAGAGATAAAGTAAAAACAAATCAAGAAGAGTTATTCGGAGACATAGTAGTTGAAAAAACAAAAAAAGCCTAAATTCCAGGCTTTTTTTGTTTTGGTTATTCCGGGACAGGTCCCAATTAACCATTTTTGGTCATTCTGGGACAGGTTCCGACTAACCATTTTTGGTCATTTTGGGACAGGTCTTAATCTGGTTATTTTATGTATTAATAAGATTTGCATTATAATTAGAAAATCCCAATATATTTATTCCTTTTTTTACATATTCGTTCTTCATAAAATATTGCCATATTCTACCATTAAGGTAATTTTCCATCATTATTAAACCAATTCCTTTATCAATACCAATATATTCTTTTGCAAACCAGGGTTTGGAGTTTTCCAAATTATATCCATCTTTAAAACCATATTTCCCCCAAAGTTTTGGAAAATTATTATAGTAATATTCCATAGCTTTTATACTTTCTTTGGGAGTAAATACTATTGAGCCTATTGCACCACAAGGAGATATTGTTCCATCATTATCTATATCTAAATCAATATCACAAGGTTTTGCACCAAATGAGCAGTAACCTTTTGGACTAAGACAGGCAGTTAAACCCCAAGAATTTTCATTGTAAGTTTTAAATCTATTTTTATTATTAATACAGTATAGTCTATTGGCTTTTGTAGCTTTTATAGAATTTTCAAACCAGTCAATACCATCAGAATCTTTTAAGTTCATAAAATTTATCCAGGCATGTGAAAATTGATAAGTAAAAAGAGTACCGCAATATGTATAAATTATATTTTTGATTATATCATAATCTGCTATTTTTCTTTTAAAATCATAATACATACTTCTATCAATAGGAAAAGTAGGAGATGATACACCTAATACATATAACATTAATTGTTCTGCATACATATCCCAATGTCCCCAGAATCCTGTTTCAGGCTTATATCCCATATAAAAGTAATTAGAGTTTTTATTTCTATACCATTCCCAATCTATTTTTTTATACAAATAATGTGATTTTTCTTTTATTATACCATTAAAAAATTCGCCGGCTGTTAATGCACCACATATGAAAATAGCAGTATCAATTATAGATATTTCGCAGTCCCATTCTCTTTTACCATTTTTCATATTTATAAAATGATAATAAAAACCATTTTTTCCTTCAACATTGTTAATAAAAGTATCTAATATCGCATTAGAAAAATTATACGCATCTTGGTATTTAATCCAAGAGTGTTTAACTCCTATAACAAAAGCTGCTAAACCATAACCAACAGAAGCTATACTTGCAACGTGATTACTTAAAAGGGTCTTATCTCGTATAAGTCCATAGCCATCACTTTTTTTATCGTTATTCATTTCTTGAATAAAAAAATTGAAACTTTTTTTCATTTCCTTTAAAATTAATTTCTTCCCATAAGATTTAAAAAATCTCATATATTCACACTCCTATATAATTATTATATAAAGAGCTTCAAATATAATCAATGGTGATTTTTGGAAATAATTAATTTAGTTACTAATAAGTAGAATGTATAAAAATGAAAAAATTGGAAAAAATACTTATAGGACAAATAAAGAAGGTGAGTAATATATTTTTGTTAAGTTTTATATTAATTTTATTATTGGCCTTTTTAGCTATCATTACAGCAAAATTTAAAGTAAATATAGAAAGAATAAATTTAAAAGCAGGAGAAGATATAAAAAACTTTTATGATTATAACTTAAAAGTAGTAATTTACATTTTTGAGAAGATACCAATATTCAAAATAACTATTAATAAGCAATTACTTTCGAAGATAAAATTTAAACAAAAGGCAGTAAAAATGATAGAAAAAGAAATAGATAAACAAAAAATAGGAAAACAAGAGATTTTAGTGTTAAAAAATTTAAAAATGAAAATAACTAAATTAGATTTGAAAATAGAGATAGGTACAGAAAATGCAGCAATTACCGGAATATTAGTTGGTATAATTGGAGCTATATACTCAATGTTTATTTGGAAATTCATAAAAAATAAAGAAGCACAAAAAATGTATATAGGGCCAATATATATAGATAAAAATATAATAAATTTACGATTTCAAGGTATAATTGAAATAAAAATGATACATATTATAAACACAATATGTATAATAAATAAAAGAAAGAGAGTTGATAAAAATGAGCGAACATCCAATAGAAGGACTTATGACTACAGCTATGAATAGCATACAAGATATGATTGATGTAAACACAATAATAGGAGAGCCAATAGAAACATCTAATAATATAATAATAATACCAATATCAAAAGTAACTTTTGGCTTTGGTGCAGGAGGAAGTGAATTTAAAGGAGAAACAATAGATGAATATAAAAAAGTAGATAAAGAAGAGCAGGTTCAATACCGTTTACCTTTTGGAGGAGGAGCAGGTGCAGGTGTTTCTATAAACCCAGTATCATTTTTAGTTATTACACAAAACAATGTAAAACTTATGCCAGTAAACCATTCTTCAAGCATAGATAAGCTTTTAGATTATGTACCAGATTTAATGGAAAAAACAAATAATATGATAAATAAATTTATGCAAGACAAAAAAGAGCAAACAAATAAAATAATAAATAAAATGAATAAAAATCCTAAAGATGATTTTAGTAATAAAATTGAAAAAGATATAAAAGATATAGAAGAGCAAATTGCAAATAAACAAGAAGATATGCATGTAGCATCTAAAAGTAATATAGAAAACAGTGAAAATGTAGGTTATGAATATGAGTATAATGAGATAGAAGATGAATAGCAAAATGTCCATTTGGTAACAGGTACCAAATGGACATTTTGACATTTTTTCCCTTTTTGTCCATTGGGTACCTGTCCCTCAATGGACATTTTGTCGAAAACTTCTTTGTATTCGACAAAACTTCTAGTTTTTCGCTCTTGGAAAATAATGTAAAAGAAGTTATAATTAAAAAGAAAAATAAGAAGATTAAAATATCATCAACAAAAGCAAAAAAAGAAAGGAAGATACTATGAAAACTAAATTTTTTGAAAAGGACAAGCTATTAGTCTTGAAAATAACAGAAGAAATTGATGATTATAGTGTTCAAAAGATAAGAAGGAGGGCTGATAATGAAATTGAAAGATATATGCCTAAAAGAGTTGTATTTGATTTTGATAGTGTTACTTTCATGGACAGTGCAGGAATAGGATTAATAATAGGAAGGTACAAATTCACAAATATGCTAGGAGGAAGCCTAGAAGTTGCAAACCTTACACAAAGTGTAAAGAAAATATTTGAAATGAGCGGAATTTTAAAATTAATTCCGATTGTAAGTTTAGATGAATATAAAGTCTAATAGATAAAATTTTAAAATGTCTGAAAAACATGTTACAATTCACAGCAAAAATAAAGGTTTATAGATTACCTTTAAAATCTAAATATTAAATAAGGATTAAAAATTATGAAAAATGTTGAAAACGAAATGAAACTAGAATTTTTAAGTAAATCATCAAATGAAGCATTTGCAAGAATAACAGTAGCTGCTTTTGCATCACAATTAGACCCAAGCTTAGAAGAATTAGCAGATATAAAAACAGCAGTATCAGAAGCAGTAACAAATAGCATAATTCATGGATATGAGAATAAAATAGGAATAGTAAAATTAGAAGCAAAATTGCTGGATAATGAAATAATAATTGAAATATCAGACCATGGAAAAGGAATAGAAAACATAGAAATAGCAAAAGAGCCATTATATACTACAAAGCCAAATTTAGAAAGATCTGGAATGGGATTTACAATAATGGAAAGTTTTATGGATGATGTAAGAATTGAATCTGTTGTAGGGCTTGGAACAAAAATAACAATGACTAAAAAAATTAAAAAAGAAGAAAAGAATGAAATGGAAGAAGAGGACTTAAATCTAATTACAAAAGATTAACAAGAGGTAAGTTATATGTATGAAATTGATAATAATTCAATAAAAAAAGTTCAAGATGGAGACAAATTCGAATTAGAAAGATTAATAAGAGAAAATAATGGATTAATATGGAGTATAGTTAAAAGATTTGCAGGTAGAGGATATGAACTAGAAGATTTATATCAAATTGGATGTATGGGTTTTATAAAATCTATAAAAAGATTTGACACAAGTTTTGATGTTAAACTTTCTACATATACAGTCCCCTATATATTAGGGGAGATTAAAAGATTTATAAGAGATGATGGAGCGATAAAGGTAAGCAGAAGCATAAAAGAATTAAATGTAAAAATAAGAGAACTTCAAAAAGAATATTTATTAAAAAAGGGAAAAGATATTTCAATAGAAGAACTTTCAAAAATTTTAAAAGTATCAAAAGAAGATATAACAATAACAATGGAGGCAAATAATCCTGTAGAATCAATAGAAGCAAATATTCTAAACCCAACTGACAAGAATATGAGTCTACTTGAAAGAATATCAACTGGAAAGGATGAACAAGAAATTTTAACAAATAAAATAGTTTTAAAAGAAATAATAGATAAATTAGATACAAATGATAGAGAAGTAATACTGTTGCGATTTTATAAGGAAAAAACACAAATGCAAGTAGCTAAAATTCTTGGAATTAGTCAAGTGCAAGTATCAAGAATAGAAAAGAAAGTTCTAGAAAAAATGAGAAAACAATTAGCATAAAAAGTGAAAAATATTTGTTATGATTTACAGCTTTAAAAATTGTAGAGAAGCCCTCTTTAATATCAGTGTCCCTTTAAGTTAAGGCTAAAGGTATTGATATATCTTAAAATTCCGTTCCTTGCTGGTCGGACATATCATATAAATAACTAAAGTAAAGAATTCAAAGTTTGATAAGTTGCACTGGACTGGTCTATGTGAATTTGCATCCTCCCAAACTGCGCGTCACTGCATTTTA
>CAKNNA010000002.1 GCA_930989765.1 uncultured Clostridium sp.
GCCATATGTTTAATAAAAAAGAAAATTAAGTTACTATTCACTAAAATTACAATTTCTAAATTACTTAATGAAAAATAGAATAATAAAACATAAGGAGGTTGGAAATGAAAAGATGTAAAAATTGCAAATATTGGATACATGACCAAGAATCCGAAAAAGCATTTAACGAAAATTTTGGTTCATGCAAAAACAAAAAGTTTGCATATATAGAAGATATAGAATCAAATAATCTAAAAAGAAATAAAGAAATATACAATGATTATCATGTTATATACGAAGATTATGATGGACATTGGGCTAGATTAAAAACTAATAAAGACTTTGGATGTATTGACTTTGAAGAAAAACAAAAATAACAGGTTACGCCTGTTATTTTTTTATATCTTTAAAATTTTGTTCATTAGTTGCTTGTATATACTTTTGAATTTGAGAAATAGAATTTTTATGAATCTTTTTTAAATTTTCTATGTTTTCATCTTTGGAAATGCCACCTAATATACATATTCTTTTTTTATCAAATACTCCAATGTATGTAAGAAAAGCAATTGTAAATATAGCATTGATGTAATTTGAATCACAATTGTTTCCACATTCTGACTTTATCTGATTAGTAATATTCTTAAAAGCCTGATTTCCATGTTTTTCAAGAAATATTTTACTAAATTCTATCCCTAAATCTTCCATATTATCACACCCTATTATATTTTATTTAAAATAGTATGTTTCTTACTATGATTATTTATACATATTTTATATTACTAGCTTATAAAAAATTTTTCTAGTAAAATTTGTCGAAAAATACTAAAATTTTATTTATAAACGATTAGATAACTCTAAAATATCTTTATTATGGTTATCTATATATTTTCTTGTTGTTTTAGTGCTTGCGTGCCCTAGTTGTGATGCAATTTGTATTTCACTATAACCGAGCTTTATAGTATGCAATTGAACTGTAAAAATGCCTTAATAAATGTGGATGTAAGTCTTTTATATTTACATCAGTATTATATTTTTCTAAAAGTCTATTTACCACATTTCTTGATAATGGTTTGTTCTTATAATATTTGCTTTTCTTTCCTACGAACAAATATGGATTTTCTTGATTACACATTTCTCTTTCTTCTAAATAGTCTTTTATAGCTCTATACATTTTATCATTTATAGTTACCTCTCTATATTTTTCACCTTTTCCTATAATAGCAATAAATCTTTCTTCCAAATGTATTTGAGTTAGTTTAATATTTACAATTTCATTTGCACGAAGTCCACCATAAGTTGCAAGAATTAATATACAGTTATCTCGTTTATTCTCTGCTGTTTTATGTATCAATTTATTTATATCTTTTTCATCAGGTGCATCCTCTTTTACAAAAATTGTAGGAATTTTTATATAGTCTCTTTTATCTATTACTATATCACATTGTATGCCAGTATCAACTAAAAACTCATTATATTTTTTTAGAGCATTTAGGTTTCTATTTATTGTTGTTGGCTTTTGATTAATATTATTCTTTAAATATGATTTATAACTTTGTATATCAGAACTATTTAACTTTACTAAAGTTTCTCCATAACTATCATAATAATAATTCATATATTTATTTACATCTAGCAAATAAGAATTATATGTGTTTTCGCTCAATTTGTTATCTATCATATATTTTTTGAATCTTTCTAACATATTTTCACCCCTTGTCAATTATGTTACATATAATTAATAGTATTATAGTCAATTATGTTACATATATTATTTAATTATTATCTATATTTCTCTTCTTTTGTAACATAAGTGTAGTTATGTTACATATAAATTACTTTATTTTTTTGCTCTATATATTATATATAGAGCAATGATAATTACATTTTCATAGATAGAGCATTTAAAATAATTTCAATACCAATTGCAACACCATTTTTGAAAAACAATTCATTTTCTTTACGATAATATGAGCCTGTTGCTAAACTATAATCTAGTATCAAATTATGTAATTGTTTTCTATTTTTTGGATGTATTTTTTTTCTTATAAAATTAGTAATCTTTTTATCTGCAAGAGTTACACTTTCATCTAGTTTTTCTCTTTCCGGATCATCAAAATCAAAATATCCTTCATCTTCTATCTTGTCAAATATCATACTTATAATGTCTTTGTCATTCATTGAATCAATATTCCCCCCCTCTCTAAATATTTTTGAATAATATCAAATCTTTTTTTATATATGATATTATCTCTGGAATGTTATCTTTCTGCATTTCCAATACTTCTTTTGGTGGAAACAATTTGCAAGTTCCTGGTGTAAATGCCAAATCTATTAAAAAGCAAATTTTATCAATACTTATTTGGAAATAATGTAATGCTACAATATAATAGGTTATTGCAAAATAATTAAATAAATATTCATCTAAATTTACTTTTTGTTTTATAATCAAAGGCACTTTAAGTTTTTGACATACTCTAGTTGATAATTTTTCAAAATTTTCTCTTCCATGCCTAGCAATCCAATAAGTGAAAAAAAGCCTTTCCATATTTTCCTCCCTTCTGTTTTTATTTTACAAAAATGTTTTATATAAAGAAATGTTGAAGATAAAAAAAATTTTTCACTTGTACTTATTGATACTGTAAGAATATAAGAAATTTTATTAAAAAAATTTAGAAAGAGCCCTATGAAAATCGACTATTTTTATTGATATATCAATAAAAAAAATATTTTTTATGTGTTTATTGAAATATGTTAGAAATATTTGTAAAATATAAGTGTGTAAAAGATTATGTTATAGTTATAAAAAACTATAACTATCCATAAAGATTTATCTTTATGGCATAACTACTAAAATAAAGTTAGTAGTAGTTTTTCTACATTTTTTATGATGTAGCATAATATGGGTATTAGCTATAATAAATATATAGATTATTTGTTATGCTTATATAAAAAAGAAAGTAATATATCTAAAAGTATCGCCCCCATTTTTAGATTACTACTTTCTCTTTTTTTGCCCAAATTTAAAGGAAAGGAGGATTATCAAAAAAATCTTTTTTACACAAAAATAATGGAAGGAGATTTAGTTATTATGAAAAATGGATTTAGTTTTGAACTGTATGAAACTATATTTAAAAATTGTTTTCTACATAGTTCAAGATATTCTAATGGAGATTTACAACTTAGTTTATTTGGTACAGACCCAGCTACAAACGAAACTGCACATTTTGCTGATATTTCACTTGAACAAAATAGTAAAGCATTAAGAGATGATGAAGTTGTGGTTGACTGTAAGTTCAAGCCTACCCTAATACCACAATTATTAGAGTTAGGTATAATCAAAAATCAAACAGGAATATGCCCTATAAAAAATAACATATATCCAGTTTATACTATTGATTTAACAAAAGTACAAAAAAATTATTATTATGCACAAGAATTAGTTGCTGCATAGTAGAATGAAAGGAATGAAAAATATGGAACAAACAAGGTATGTAAATTTACCAATAATTCGGAAGAATCCAACATGGAGAACAAGTAGAAACAGCAAATGGTAAAAAAAGAGCAAAAGAATTAGGTCATTTTATTGCAAAAGTACAAGACCAATTTATGCAAGGCTACTTACAAAAATTTGATGAGCTATATAAAGGAAAGACATTTATTGAGATAGAGTTTATAAGTGATGAGCCTTTTTCAGCAAAATATTCAAGATCAAATCAATCAGGCCAAGTATGTTATTGTATGTTTGGAACAGACCAAGCAAATCAAAAGACAAAAGATGGTTGGCAAAAAGTCGATTGTTTAGGACAAGAATGTCAATATAGACAGAAAAAAGAAAATGGTCCATCTGATTGTAAAAAAGTAGGTTGGCTAAAATTCTTAATACCTAAGATTGCAACAGATAGAATATGGCTTATGAAAACTACAAGTACACAAGCAATAGATTCACTTAATGAATATTTTTCTTTACAAAAAGCACAAGGTAATAGTGTTAAAGGAAGATATATTTTATTCTTAAAACAAGTTGAAAATTCTAAAGATGGTAAAACTTTTAATAATTATATCGTTGATATTATGAAAAAAGAAGATTTTTATTCAGTTACAAAAAACCCAGAAATTGAAGTAAATAGACAAGAACAATCCACAGCAAATGTACAAACTGTGAATAACAGTGTAGAAAATACCCAAAAACAAGAAAATAAGAAAACACAAGAAAAAGTAAAAGAAACTAAAAACAAAACTACAAAAGGAAAGACTAAAACAACAAAAAAAATTATAATTGAGGAAAACCCTGATGTTGATAAATGCTACTATTTTACAGGACATCATACAGAAACTTTTAACAAAGATGGAAAACCAAAAGAATATTTTATTGGCGAGTTTTATGATATGACTGATAAACCTATAAATTTTATTGTTAAACCAGAGCTTATTGATACAATATTAGAATGTGGTATTGGCTCTGTATTTGAGGCAGAGATACAAGAGTTTAAAGATAAAAAAATTATATCAGAAGTAAAATTCGTACAAAATAACGAAAAAAATATAGCAGCATAAGAAAGGCAATTCTTATACTACTAGTTATTTACAAATGTCATTTGCATTAATTGTATATATAATACATAAAAAAAATCTAAAAGTCAATATTGAACAAAAAAATTAAATAAAAAAAGGAGAATATACAATGTATAATAAATTCAAAAAAAATCATAAGGTATTTGTATATCGGTCCTGGTGAAAATGCTGGTGTTTTTTATAAAAATTTACCAGCTATTATTATTGAAAGAGATTCTTATTATAGAGATTATTTAGTCCGATTTAAAAATGGAACTGAGGATTGGATAAAACCACAATATTTAAGAAATCCTTATGAACGAAAAAATAAAAAATCAAAAAATAGATAAAGGAGTTAAATTATGAAAGTTGATTATATAAAAACAATTGGATTTAGAAAATTCAAAGGTGTATTTGAAACCAAATTATTTGATACTACTAATATTACTGGAAAAAATCGTTCTGGAAAAAGCAATATACTATATGCAATTGTAAATATAATGTTAGGAACTAATTTGTCTGGAGATGAAAAATCATGTCTTATACATCGCAAATGTGATGCATCTTATGGAGAACTGCATTTTACAGATAATCAAGGAATTAAACATATATTAGTTCGTGGTAAAAATAAAGTTGGTACAAAAAACAATTTTCTTACTCTTGATGGAAAACCAGTTACTCAAAATGAACTTATTAGCTTTTATAAAGATAAAAAATTATTTTTATCTATTATAAATCCACTCTATTTCTTAAGCAAGAAACCTGCAGAACAAAAAGAAATGGTAGATAAATATTTATCTGATATAAAACCATTTGAAATATTTAATAAGTTAAGTGATTTGCAAAAGCAAAATCTACTTAAAAGATATTTTAAAATCAATGTAAGAGAAATATATGATAAGTTTTCTGAAGAAGAACTAAAAGAACTTTATTCTTCTTATAAATTACAAGAAATTACTAATAAACAATTCGAGGAATTATCACAAAAGGAATTATTTAGTAGTTTCAAAGATGTTATTTTAAGAGATGTAAAATATTATTATATGCTTTCTCCAAAAGAACAAGAGGAATTTGTAAATATGCATATATTAAATATATTTATGGATATTGCTTATGATAATTTAGAACTAGAAGATCAAAAAATATTAGAAGGTATCCCTCAAGATATACCAACTTATATGTCAGAGTTAAATCAAGATATTAAGAAATCTGAAAGTTATATTACTACTTTAAATGGAAAAATTGATTATGCACAAAATATAGCAGATGAAAAATTACCTGAAACCAAAAAGTTTGAGAAAGAAGTTGAACTTTCACTTGCCTATCAAGAATTAGATTCATTATCTAATGATAAACAAATTAAAGATAAAGAAAATCAAAAGCAAAAAGTAGAAGATTTAGAAAAGGAAATTTTGAATGTATCAACAGAAATCACTGAACTTGAAAAGACAATGAAAACTGGTAAACAAAAATATTTAGCAATTAAAGAAGGTACAAATTGTATCTGCCCTACTTGCGAACAACATATACAAAATGAATCAAAAGAAAAGACTATTACTAATATGAAAAAAGATTTGACAAATGCTTTTAATAGAAAAAATACATTGGAGACTAAACAAAAAGACTTGAAATTCAAACTAGCAATGGAAAGATGTCAATATCACGCATTAGGTGGAGATACTATTATAGATAATAGTAAAAAAATTGCTAATCTAAAGGAAAACATAAATAAATTAGAATTAGAGAAAAAAGAGATAGAAAGATTTAATAATGAAATTTCCATCAAAGAAAAAAATATAGAAAATGCTAAAATTGACATATCTAATTTTAATAAGCAAATTGTTACTCAAAATAAATATATAGAACAATTAAAAGATGCTAGAAAAGTTGCACAAAAGTTATATATTGCATACATTGAAGAAAAGATGAAACTTGCTAAACAATATTTAAAAGATGTTAAAGTAAAGTTTTATTCTGTGTTAAAAACTACTGGAGAAATCAAAGAAGATTTTATCATTACATATAAAGGAAATCCTTTGTCTAATCTATCTAGGTCAGAAACTATTGCAACAGCATTAGAATTTGCTAATATGTTTAATCAAATAGCAAGAACTAATTTTCCTATTTTTATTGATGATATGGAATCTTGTGCTGATTATGACTTTATAAAAGATTATTCAAGCAATTCACAATTAATAGTATCTAATGTAGTTAAAGGCTCAAATTTAAAAATTGCAGATTATTATAATACTGATAATTGTACTATTATAAAACCTGTGATAACAAATGCAAAAACTTTCAATACTTATCGCAAAAATAATACTGCTATTCCAAGAGCAGCATAAAAATTATTTTAGAAAAGGCAGATATAGTCTGTCTTTTTCTGATTATTAAAGGAGTGCAAAATGTATGAATTAAAAAATACGGAATTTAAAAAAGCTTATGATGAGTTATGTTCTTTTCATGATAGACTATCCATTTTTTCTGATTTCGTAAAGATGTGTGCCATAAGCATTTATAATTCTTTTGCAAAAAATGAAGAATTAGAAAATGAATATTTAAGAACAATAAATTCCTATAATAAAAAGGAGCAAGAGTTATTTATAAAAATGTTTGGGGAATTGATTATGATGTATGAAGATAGTAAAAAAATCGTAGATATCTTAGGGCCAATCTATATGAATATATCATCAAAGAATAGAAATTTAGGTCAAGTATTTACACCTGAACATGTTGCAGAATTAATGGCGGAAATGTCAGTAACTGATGAAAATTTACTTAAAGAAAAAGTCCAAACAAATGGATACATAACAGTTATGGATCCGGCCTGTGGTTCTGGACGGATTAGTTTTAGCTTATGCAAAAGTATTAAATAAACACAATATAGATTATCAAAAAGATTTATTTATTGATGTAACAGATATTTCAAGTACATGTGTTTATATGACATATATACAATTATCATTATATGGAATACCTGCAATAGTAAAATGTGGTGATTCAATATCACAAAAGATGAAGTTTAGAATGGAAACTCCATTATATTTTTTACAATATTGGAAATTTAGAAATGCTTTTGTAAAAAATTCAAAAAATATGATGAACTCAAATCAAAATAAAATTATTGTTGATAAAACAATACAAAATCAATTTAAAGAGGTTATGATTAAAGGAAATTGTCAAATCTCTTTGTTTTAAAAGAAAGGAAGATTTACATATGAAAATTAAATGTTTATTAGTAATGCCAAATAAAGAGGTACAAAAAGTTAAAATCCCAGCAAGCACAAAATTTATAAAGGCTTTTATAGGAGATAATTTATTAAAAATAAGAGCAAATGAAAACAACTTAATAATTGCAAATCAAAATGCAGAAAATGATGAATTTAATAGATTCTTTCAAGGATGCATCTTGTATGGTACTTTTATTGTTGTTTCAATAAAAAACAAAAAAATTACTTCAATGAAAAAGAAAGATACAAGGAAGTTTTACAATATGTTTAAACTTTCAAAACATCAAAAGAAAATAAACCATTACAAAGAAGAATTTTTAGAAGAATACTATTATAGACAAAGAAAAATTAAAGAAAAAAATAGAATGCATAATAAAGAATTTATCTTTAAAAATGCTGCATAAGAAAGGAAGTAATTTATATGAAATATTTAGCAATGGTTGTTTTAAATCCTAATATTAGTAAAAGAAAAATTGATTTTATTCAAGGTGGAATAGTAACACTTTTTGAACAAAAAAGTAAAGTAAAAAAGACTTATTTTTTAGGAAGAAAAAAATTAGAATATCCTGTAAAAAATTATACAGAAGGTTATCATCTTAAATTCGATATAGAGTGTAATGAGAAGAAAATATCACAAATTAAAGATATTTTAAAATCAAATAGTAATGTTATTTTCAACTTCATTGTTAATAATGATGTAGAAAAAAATACATTACCTATTTTGAAAAAGGTTAGAAATCCTTTTAGAACAACACCTACAGTTGATTATATGAAAAAAAATACATCTTCTCAAAAAGTATATATGCTAATTAGCAAAAATTTAAAGTTACCTTTTGCAGAATCAAATATTCTTGCTATCAGTGAAGATATAGACAGAATTCTTGAAATTGCTGCTAAAAAGTTGCAAGAATTTATTTATGTGAAAGGCTTTCATACTATTAAAGAATTAAAAAATATGAGAGATATTGAAAATGAACTTAAAAAATATTGGAAAGTTCAATTTACATTAGGCGACAACATAAATGTAGGACAAGAATTATTAATTCAAGAAAAAATGATGATATAAGGAGGATTTTATTTATGAACAATTATGAAACAATTTTTTTGATGAAAGACGATATTACAGAAGAACAAAGAAATACTGTTATAGAAGAAATACGAGATTATCTTACTAAAAACGGAAAAATATCAGAGGAAGAAAATTTAGGTAAAAAGAAATTAGCTTATAAAGTTAGAGAATATGAATATGCTTATTATTACTTAATTCAATTTGTAGGAAAAGCAGATATTATATCTGAATTAGAAAGAAAATATCGTATTAATGAAAATATATTAAAGTTTATAACTATCAAAAGATAGATACAGAAAGGAAGGAATTAATTATGAACAAAATAATACTATTAGGGAGACTAACAAAAGCTCCAGAAATAAGATTTTCACAAACAAATAATATCAAAGTTGCATCATTTAGCCTAGCAGTAAATAGAAAGTATGTAAAAGAAGGAGAAGAAAGACAAGCAGATTTTTTCAATATAGTTGGATATTCTAAACTTGCGGATTTTATTGAAAAATATCTAAAACAAGGTGTCCAAATATGCGTGTTAGGTAGACTACAGACAAGAAATTATGAAGATAAAAATGGTATTAGAAGATATGTAACAGAAGTTATTGCAGAAGAAATAGATTTTGCTGATAGTTTTACAAAAATTGACGGAAATACTAATAGTACACAAGAAACTGTAAGTGAAGACTTAAAAGAAGATTCTTTATCAGAAGATTTTATTTCTAATGGTGATGATTTACCATTTTAATAGATTGGAGGAAACAAAAAATGAAAATTAGTATAAATAGTTTTGATTATTGCCTTGAATTACCAGAAAATTATTTAAAAGTCATTAAAAAATATGCCAAAAGTGGAAATGTAAAGTTGGTAAAAGAAGATGGTTATGAAACAGCAATAATAGAAATTGATTCATTAGAAATATTACCAAAATTTGAGAAAGACCTTAGAAAAGCTAGAGGTATTGTTGAAAGTTTAGATTTTGCTGATATTCACGGACTTATTTTTAATACTATTGATGAAAAAAAAGAAATATATCAAATAACTATTTATGATAGTTATAATGAATGAAAGGAGAAAATTAATTATGCAAGAGTTAATAAATAATTACTTCAAAAAATTATGCAAAAATAAATTCTTCAAAAACGATGAGGAAGAAATTATTGGAAAAGCCAAAGATGTTATTCAAAACTTAAATGAACAAATAGAGTATGTTATGAATGAGGAAAATGAAATTTCAGAAGAAGAAAGAGAGGCTATAGTAGATGAAGCGACAAAATTAATACAAATAATCAATAATAAGTATTCTAATAAAGATGATGTAATTTGGCTTAATACTTCTCCTATGGATAATTTTTATTACTTACAGGAAAAAGAGTCTTTGTACGAAGAATTAAAAAAATATTACGAAGAATTGGAGGAAGAATAGTATGGAAACAAATATAGTAAGTGTAAAGTATGAAGATAGATATACGCCTAAAACTTTTAGTGGAAGAGCATATTCTTATATTACAACAATTCCATTAGAGGTTGGAGATTTAGTTGTAGCTCCTACAAGTTATGGAGAAAAAATTGCACGAGTATCAGAAATAAATGTTCCTGAAAGCAAGGTGTTGCTAATAAAACCTATGCTTAAATTAATTACAGATAAAATAGACAAGAAAAAATATTTGCAAGAGAATCAAATACATAAGGAGGCTGCATAATGACAGGTAAAGAAATAGCAAATATTCTAGTTCAAAGATTAGCTGAGATTGGTTTTATTGTTCATCAATATAATGCTTATTCAACAAGTTCAATATATATAAAACTAGATTATGGACTTTCTTGTGGTATAAGAATAGCAGATCATCCTGGCAAAAAGAAATATAGTTATAGATTTAATGTAATAAAAGATTATATTGGAGATAAGGTCATCATAAAAGATGGCCTTATTTGCCGATTTTATGATTTTACAGAACTAGAAGAAGTAATAAAAGCAGTTCAAAAAGAAAGAGAAGAAAAAATCAATAAATATGGCTTACAAAATTACAAAAAATACATGGAAAGAGAATCAAAAGATGATTTATATACAAGATTTAGAAAAATGGAGGTAAAAAAGAAATGACTGGTTTTGAAAGATTAAAAGAACAAGTAAAAGACCAAGAAGACAAAGCATTGGTCCAAACAGTAGATTATCTATTATCTCGTGAAGATATGGAACAAAAATATTTAAATGAAGAAAAAACACTTGAAGAAATGTGTAGTTTTATAAAAAACAAGGCTCATAAATATATGAAAAATGGATGGAATTATATTACTAATGAGGTTGTTTATTCGTGGGCTATTATGTATTTTTCATTACCAAATTCTTTTCTAAAGATAGAAAAGAAAAATGGAATAGAAAACAAGTCGAAAACGCAAACATCTTCCAAAAAGGAAAACACTAAAAATAATGTTGTTTCGTTGGAAAAAGCAAAAGAAAATATGGAAAAGAAGAAAGAAACAGCTCAACTTTCTTTATTTGGAGGTGTTGTATAATGAAACAGGAAGAAATAGACAAAATAATGAGAATAGTGGATAAAAGATGTAGATTACCTAAGAATTGGGAAGAATTTATAGAAAAAAATTCTTCTACCCATCATATTTTTATAAAAGATAAAAAGACAAAAGAATTATATTGCACTCATTGTAATAAAACTTTTAATGATACTACAGTAAAAGTTAGAGATTATATAAAATGTCCTTACTGCAATCAAGAGGCAATAGTTTATGGTGCTAATTTTTATAACAAATATTTTATAGATTCTGTATTATTAGTTCAAAGATATGATAAGCAAATTGTTATTAGAGTATTTGAAATATATTCATATTTTGAAAAAGAGGACAAACATATTCATAAACATTGGATTGAATATGCTAGAATATTACCAAAAATCGGCAAATTTATAGGCAATAATGTTGCTATTGGTTGGTATGGAAATATGGTAGTTTATCATGGTTACAAAAAACTAAATTGGTATAAATATAATGGACATAGATATTTTACCGATTTTCCCGCATATCCATATAGTAAAAAAAGATTAGTAAAAGGTACTAATTTAGAGTATGCTCCTATAGATGAATTTTTGAATAGATTTTCATATTATGGTTTAAATTACTTGGATGTTTTACAGTTAGCAGTATATGAAAGTTTTGAATTACTATGGAAAATGAATTTGTGCGAATTATGTTTTTATTCTAAAAGATTAAATAAAAAAGGAAATTTTCAAAAACGCTTTGGTGTTCCTAAAGATTTTTTAGAATTTATGCAAAAAAACAATGTGTCATACAAGGATTTGATATTATTACAACTTTTTCAAAAAGCAGATAAAAAAATACTTCAAGAATATAGGTGGACTAATATTAATTATTTAAGATTTTTATTTAAAAAACAAATTTTTTATGCATTTGTTAATTCCGGTAATTCAATAGAGAAGGATAATATAGTTATTCTTAAAGAAATAGAAAAATATGTACCATTAAAAAAATTGAATAATTATTCTTTTGGTTTAAAAAATTTAATTATATATAGAGACTATTTAAAAATGTCTGAAAAAATGGGATTACATTATAAATCAAAAAAAGATTTATTTCCAACAGATTTAATTTCAAGGCATGATGAACTACAAAATAAAATAAAAGTTGCAAATGATATGAATACACAATTTGCTACTTTCTTGAGATATTTAGAATTATCAAAATACACCTATGAAGATGGAAAATACATTATATTTCCTGTTCCAAGTGTTGATGATTTAGTAGAAGAAGGAAAAAAACAAGGGAATTGTGTTGCTACATATTTAGATAGATATATTGATAAGGAATCTGATATATATCTTATAAGAGATTTGACTTTTCCTAATAATTCTTTAATTACTTTAGAATTTAAAAATGATCATATAGCACAAAAGGAATTACCAAATCACAGTCGAGAATTTACAGAAGAACAATTAAATTTTATTGATAAATGGTTAGGTTATAGATACTTTATTGACCAAAAAGAAAAATATAAGAAAAAACAAGAGATTAAAGTTATCAAATATAACTTTAAAAATAGGGCTGCCTAAAAGGAGGAAAATAAAATGAAACATAAAATAAATAGAAAAACTAGAGCAAAAGAGATATTTGATAAAGTAGTAAAAAATGTTCAAACTATTGTAGCAAATGGAGAATATGAAAAATATTTAAAATTTCAAAATCAATTTACTAAATATAGTTTTAATAATATTGTTTTAATATATAGTCAATTCCCTGATGCTACTAATGTTGCTGGAAAAGCAAAATGGAAAGAAGTTGGACGAGAGTTAATTGAAGGTGCAAAAAGGATACAAATAACTGCGGGAATGCCAGCACAAGGAAAGACAAAAGTTAAAAAAGTTATAGATGGCAAAGAAGTTGAAGAAGAACAAACATATAATTATATAGCATATAAACAAGTATATGTATATGATATATCTCAAACTGTTGGAGAACCAATACCACTACAAATTAAAATGCTTGATAGTGAAAATATGGGTTCTTTTTTTGATAAATTAAAACAATTTAGTAAATTTCCAATATATGAAGAAATTTTATATGGAGGATTAAAAGGTTTTTATAGTCCTAAAAATAAAACAATTACAATAGACAAAAAATTATCTATTGATGCGAAAGTAGCAGTATTATTGCATGAATTGACACATGGAATATATGATGATTTTGATTATAAGACTGATAAAAATTTATCTGAAACATTTGTTGAATCCGTTGCTTATATAGTAGCAGATTATTTTGGACTTGATAATTCTATGTGTAGTTTTAATTATATCACCAAATATGCTAATGGTAATCCCAATATTTTAATTGATTTAGGTACAAAAATAAAAAAATGTGCAAGTGAATTTATAAAAAATATTGAAGAATTTGAGCTTCAAGAGGAACAACTTGCTGCTTAAATGAAAGGAGAGTACTATGCAAAGTATTATTAGTTATTCTAATAGAGGCAATTATGGTGATTCGTTTTATAGAGGAAACTGTTCTGGAAATGTGATAAAAGACTTAATAAAGCATTTTTATCCAGGCAGTTTAAAACCACAAAAATTCATTGAAATTTTTAGTGGTGGTGGTACGGGAAAAGATGTAGCAAAAGAATTAAATATATCCAATAGTTTGCATTTAGATTTAAATAATGGATGGGATGCTCTAATAGATGAAATTCCAAGTGGTGCTGATTTTATTTTCTCCCATCCTCCCTATTGGGATATTATTAGTTATGCAAAACAAAGAGGTAATTATAATGTAAATGATTTATCTAATAATATGGATTATGAAGAATTTATCAATAAATTAAATTTAGTAAATGAAAAAATATATCATTCTCTAATTGTAGGTGGTATACATGCAATACTAATAGGAGATGTAAGAAAACAAGGTAAGTATTATAGCATTATAAAAGATATGAATTGGTATGGAGATTTAGAAAGTCATATTATAAAAATTCAATATAATTGTCTATCTGATAATAAAATATATAACAATGATAATTTCATTCCAATTAAACACGAGCATTTACTTGTAT
Source organism: uncultured Clostridium sp. (assembly GCA_930989765.1). Classification (GTDB taxonomy): domain Bacteria; phylum Bacillota; class Clostridia; order TANB77; family CAG-508; genus CAG-269. Next base: position 14,399 of record CAKNNA010000002.1, read on the forward strand.
TTAAGAAAAATAAAATATGGATATTTAATATAAAAGTTACTAATTCTATTAAAGAAAACATAATGAATGCTACTAATATTACTTGGAGAGATTTGATACAAGCAACTATTGAATATCTAAAAGATAGAGCAACTATTGATGAAATATATAATATATTAATTAAATCTAAAAAGGCTCAAAATAATAAATATGTCAGAGAAAAAATTAGACAGACATTAAACAATAGTACTAACTTTAGAAAAGTAAAACATGTATGGATCTTATGTATAAAAAAATAAATTTAAAGGAGAAAAATAAGTATGATAATTGAGTATGAAATAAGTAAATATGTAAAAGAAATGCAAAAAATAGAAATTAAAGATACTAAAAATGTGTTCTTAAAAGGAAAAAATCCTTTTGATAATTTAGATACTTATTTTGGAATATGGGTAAATAATAAACAAATATCCATTGTAACAATTATAAGTTATAGAACAATTACATATAAACATTATCTAAATGAAAATTTATCTACTATATGTGATATACAAGAATATTTAAAACATAATGACAGTGTAGTTATTATTGATAAAAAAGAGTTTGAAAAACAAATAAATCATATAAAATCAATATTTGAAATAGGAGGTAAAGATGGACGATTTAACTAAATGTAATACAGATTATTTACTTGAACTTGCCTATGTATTTAAAAAACAAGGCAAAAAACAATTCTATGAAAGAGTAGTAAAAGAATTAAATAGAAGAGATATAACTGTAACAAATGAATTACTTTTAAAATATAAAATTGATTTATAAGGAGAAAGTTTATGTTTAAATTATATAAAAAAGAAAAATTATTATTAGTTGCACCTTATTGGGAGGATTTAGTGAACTTTGTAGAAATCATAAAGAAATATAATAAGAAATTTATTAATAGGAAGGATTTTATTATAAAGTGTAACGACGAACTATTTTATTATTGGAAAAGAAAATAAAAAGAAAGGAATCAAAAATATGGATAGATTAGATTATCAGGAAGTTGTAAAACATATAAATATACTAAATGTAGCATATCATTTATGTTTAGAAATAGTAGATCAAAAAGGATATGAAATTAAAGCAATATGCCCTTTTTGTGGTTATAATAAAAATAGTAAAATACCAACCCTATCTTTAAATTCTACTAATAATAAATATCATTGTGTAAGGTGTGGTGCTGGTGGATTCTCAATAGGTTTATATGCACGAGTAAGAGGAATTGACAATAAAAGGGCATATAAAGAATTAATTGAAAAAGAATGTTATTCTCAAAATAGAACAGCTGTAGAAATCAGCCCTATAAATTTATTAGCAGATATCGAAATTAGAGATATGGTATATCGAGATTTATTAAATATGCTAAGATTAGAAGGTCAACATAGAAATTATTTGAGAAAAATGGGATTATTAAATAATTCTATTGAAGATAATTTGTATCGTACAGTACCTAAAAACTATATAAAAAGAAGAATAATAGCTCATAATTTATCTAAAAAATATGATTTATCAGGAATACCTGGTCTATTCCAAGAGGAAGATTTTAAATGGTGCTTTAATAGATATGATGGTTTCTTTGTACCAGTTTTCAATGAAGATGGATGCATACAAGGTCTATCAATTCATTTAGATAAGCCATTTAATGATTCTGAAGATATATGGTTTTCAAGTAGTGGTAAAATAAATGGAACAGCTACCAAAAATTATATAATGAAAAGTAACATATCTGTAGATACTCAAAATGTTATTTTAACAGATAATTTTATTTTAGGCCATCTTATAAAAGATGCATTAAATTTACCAGTTATTAGTTTTCAAAATATTTCTAATTCATATATGATTTTAAAAGAGATACAAAATACTAATATAAGAAATATTACTTTTGTTATAAGAATTCCTAATTGTAACAATAATTTAGATTATATAATAAATCGTATATTTCGTGATTTATTGCCATTAGGCTATAATTTAGATACTAAATGCATTGATAATTATAACGATATCTTTAAAATAGATTTTTTTGATGAAATATTTGATATTAATTATATATCAAATAAAGTTGCTTAATTATAAATAGTCTATTCTTTTTTTGAGAGTAGACTATTTTTTTATTGTATTTTTATGATATTATAATAAAAAAAGACTATTTTTTTTTCTCATTTTATGATATTATAATAAAAACTTTAATTTGTATTTATAAATTAGAAAGAGAGGAAAAAATATGAGTGGTAAACAAAAAATTTTTATTATAATAGGAATTATAATAATTATTGTAGTGAGTTTTATGGTTGGCTTATTTATAGGAAAAAGGAGTATAGTAAATGATGATTTAGCAATTAGTAATGTAGTATATGGTCAAACATTTTATGCAAAAATTGAAAGCATAAAACAATATAATGATGGTAGTTTTCATGTTAATGTAAAAGGTCTAGAAGTAAATGATATAAATTATAGGGGGAATTTTACATTTAAAGTAGATGATAGTATAAAAATGACTTGGAGAGGCGAAGAAGTTAAAGTCACAGATTTAAAAGAGGGAAGTAATATATCAATTACTTTTACTGATGAAATAATTAATGAAATTAGTCCTACACTATTAGAAGAAGTAGTAAAAATACAAATTTTAGATGATGAAAGATAACAGCAACTTACAATTTCTAAAATTACTTTATACGAAAGTATAGAGTAATTTTTTTTTTATGATATTATAATAGAAATACTAATTTATAGTTTGGAGGAGATTCTCTATGAAAGATAAAAATGTTAGAAATAGTGGAATGGGATTTATAAGTGTATTAACTTTAATATTTGTTGTATTAAAATTGACAAATAATATTAGTTGGTCTTGGATATGGGTACTATCACCAATTTGGATTTCAATAATATTAATTATTTTAATATTTGGAATAATTTTAGTTGCTGGAAGAATAAAAAAAGGAAAATGGTAATAAAAACAATTAATAATTTTTAGAGGTGAAAAATGGAAGAAAGAGAAAAAATAATTAGACTCTGGTTTGATATGTGGTTACAGCAAAAAGATTTAGGTATAGACGATATATTTGAAGAAAACATAATTTATGTTGAAAGTTGGAGCCCTAGATATGAAAATCGAGATACTGTAAAACATTGGTTTAATGAATGGAATACTAGAGGAAAAGTATTGAATTGGGATATTAAGCAATATTTTCATAAAGATAATCAAACTATTGTAGAGTGGTATTTTAAAAACACTATGTATAATGGAAAAATAGAAGAATTTGATGGTATATCACTTGTTAGATGGTCTAATGATAATAAAATAGAGTTTCTAAAAGAATTTGGATGTAACTTAAATAATTATAATCCATACCAAGATAGTGATATACCAAAATTTAGAAATGAAAATGTAGGTTGGTTTTAAATAATAAATAAATTACAATTTTATGAATTTGTATCTATATCTTGATAAAAAACAAATATTCTTATATATTGGAGGTAAAATATGAAAAAAGAATTTATTATTTTTTGTGTTATATTGACTATAATCATTATATTAATCGCAACATTTATTATACAAAAACATCAAGCTAATAATAATAAAATAGGAGAAAACATGAATACAACTATTCCATTAAATATAACTAACAGTGAAGAAAAAACTGTTAAAAGAACTCTTGATAAAGTAAAAATGTCAATCAAAGAAGGAACTGTATCAGCAACTGGTGCTACAATTATTATAGAAGATGATAATGAGCAACCATATAATTATACTACTTGGTATAGAATTGACAAAGAAGTTAATGGACAATGGATAGCCCTTGAACCTATTGATGATAATAATATTTCTGATGAATTATCACTATATCAAAATTTCGAATTTCAAATTGATTGGTCAAATATATATGGAACATTAGAAAAAGGACAATATAGATTAGTAAAAACTATTTTTGATAATGAAAATCAATACTTTTGGGTAGAATTTTCAATTAACTAAAAAATTATTAAGAGATAGTTACATTTCCTTATTATTGTACAAAAAGTCAAAAAATGTCGAAAAATGTAGAAAAAACAGGAAATATTTTACATTTTTTTAGGAGGATTTTATTGAAAAATTATAAAGTATATGATAGCATATTTGTATAATAAAGAAAGGGGGAATTTCTATGAAAAAAAGCTTCTTAGTTAAATCATTTATTCTTTTACTCATTATTACAATGCTATCATTTACAATTATGAGCTTTACGGTTCAAGCTGCAGACAATGCCTCATTACAGACAGACAGAATTAATATAGGAGGTGAAACTGTTGATGAAATAATAACAGAAAATTCTGATACAGAAACAGGTCCTATATTACAATATGATGCTACTACTGGAGAAACAACGGAAATCAATATGGATGAAGTTAGACAAAATATTTTACAAAAAAATAGTAGAACTGGAGAAAGGTTAGATAGAATTGAACCATTTGATCCATTAGGTTCTCAACAAAATAAAGCTTCTATTACTCCATATAGTACAACTTTTAACAAAGTTTCAAACACATCTGATTTTCCTTATAGAGTAACTTGTCGTATATCTATGGAAATTTACGGAAAATATGGTTCAGCTTCAGGATTTTTAGTTGGTCCTAATATACTTCTTACTGCTGCACATTGTGTAATGAATAAAAATGATAATGATAACACATTTGCTCAATGGACGGCTTATCCAGCATACAATAATGGAGCATATAAAGGAATAAAAACAGGTTGGGCAAAAATCATTTATCCTTCTGGTTGGAAGCAAAACCATTCAACTGAAAACGATTGGTGCATTTGTATATTAAATGATAATATTGGTTCACAGGTAGGCTGGTATGGTTGTCAAGCATATGGTACAAATGGAGAGATGGACGGTTTATCTGTAAGAGCAATTGGATATCCTTCTAATCCTGGTGGCTCATTATATCAATATTATACATATGGAAATTTATCTTGGATAAAGAATGGAAGTTTTGACACATCTTCTAAAATTGTTGAAGGAATGAGTGGAGGACCTATTGCGCGTACATCTGATAATTATGCTGTAGGTTTAGTAAAAGGATATTTTACATTTAGACCAGATACAGGCATAGGAGTAAGAATAACTCAACAAATTATTGACTTAATAAGAGAGAATAGTTAAAATTATGAAAATTAAATAAAAATTTAAAATCTAAAGAGATATTAAGAAATTAATATCTCTTTTCAATGCTATCTTAAGTTACTAATAACAAAGTAAAAATGTTATTTTATAAAACTAATATTAAAATAAAAAAATGAATAATAACTTGATTGTTCAAAATATAAAATAACGGTAAATAATAAAAGATAGAAGATAGCAAAAGCTATCTTTATCTATTCTAGTATTGGTTTTATTTCTGTATTATAGTCTATATCTAAAACATTGCATAGAGCAACTAATTCAAAATCTTTTACAATACTTATTCCTTTTTCCATCCTATAGAGTTCAACTCTATGTATATCAACTCCATATAATTGTACTCTTCTACAAACTTCTTCTTTTGAAAAACCTTTTTTATTTCGATGTTCTAATAGAAGATTGCCAATTATATTTGCTTTATTATTATATTTTTTCAAGAAAATCCCTCACTAATTCTTTTTTTATTGATTTTATTACAAATTTTGTGATAAACTGTAACAGAGCCTAACGGTTTCGGATTATTTTATCCATTTTTTTTATAATTATAAGTAAAATGAGGAGATATTTAGACTAGAAATATTTAGAGAAAATAAAAAAGCTAACAATATACCACCATATAATGCTAGCTTTAAAGAATATTTATTTTGTATTTAGTAAAACTGTAATCATTTTATTTATAACAGATTTATCTCTATCTGTTAAAAGTTCATATTGGTCGATAATATCAGGGGACTTTATAAGGTCTTTGAACAATCTAATAGAAGAACAATTTGCAGTATTACAAATATTTATGGCATTATCTATACTTATTCCTGCTTTTCCTGTTTCTACTTGTGATAAAAACTGTGCATTGATATTTAATTTTTCTGCAAAATCTTCTTGAGTTAAATCAAGGTCTTTTCTAATATTCTTAATATTACGACCTATAATTATACTATTATCTAAATTTGCCATTATTTCACCCCATTTAATAGTATAATAAAATTTTAACTAAAAATGAAATAGACAATATATATAATTTAGTGATAAAATTATAGGTAATAACTATATAATAATGGGTAATTTAGTTAAAAAATCGAGTTGGCAGATATAGAATAAAGTGTAAAGTCAACTTTATAACTATATCTAAAAATTTTATGAACGGAGGTGAAAAAATGTACTATTTAATTATCGTATTACTTTTTATTATTATTGTTATGTTTGGAGTAATGATAGAGCAAAAGAAAAAATATAAGTTTGAATTAACCAGAAAAAATAGAGAAATCGCATTAATTATGAAAAAATGTAATTTTTATAAAAATGAATACGAGGAATTACAAAAAACTTATAAAACAAACATTGAAATATCTGCAGCAAATGATTTTGAGCCTTTTGACAAAATGAAATATAATCCTATATATAAAGGCAAAAAAGCATTGGTTGGAGATTATTTAGCTTGTTCTTATATTTTTACAAAGAAGGCTTTAGAAAGTCTTGGATTTGAAGTTACTATTGTTCATACTAAAGCTGAAGTAATAAGAAGAATAAAAAATAATGAAAAATATGACATAATATTTAGCAATAATGTGTACGATGATGGTTCAGGACCACAGTGTTTTGAAGAATTAAAAAAAATTGAAGGATTTAATACACCAGTTGTAATTCATACTGTTACAAAAAATGCAAAATTTCATTTTGTAGTTGAACTAGGTTTTGATGGCTATATTGAAAAACCAGTTACACAATCCAAATTAATACCTATGCTAGAAAAATTGTTACAAGGAGGAAATAATGAGACCAAAAACATTTAAAATAATTTATATGTTAGATGGAAAAACAATGAATACACAATGTTCTATTTATTATTTACACAAGTATATTGATAAACTCATTGAAGATGGATCAAGAATTATATGTATTTTTGCAAATAATGTTAAATCAAATAAGCCTTTGGATTCTAATGTTGAAGAGAAAAACAAATACTATAATTCAAGATATAATTATTATTATAGACAATATAAAAGTAACAAGATAGATGAAGATATGTTTAATAGAATAAAAATAAAGCTAAAAGAATTAAAAGAAAATTGTAATGATAAGAAAGAATTTTTTGATGAATTTACTATATTTGAAAAGGAAATAAAAAAGAAAGGGTAGATTAGATTGAAAAAATCAGTAGATGAAAATATTGTCGAAATTTTTGATAATATGATAAATAAAACAAATAAAAGAGAGATTTTAATTATGATAAAATCAGATATTCTTGAATTTTGTGGTGAAATTTCACCAATTGAATTAGAATTTCTTTCTGAAAACATTTATGATTATTGTTGTTTGATGGTAAACCAAATAACAGATACAAAAATAATGTGGTACATAACAAGAAAAAATGCGAAATATTATGATCAAGTATCGGAAGGAGATAGAGAAAAATTTTGTTTTAAATTTGATTTAAAACAAATGCAAGAACTTATAAAAAAATATATAAAAATATTAGAAGAAAAAAAGTAATATATATCAATTAGTAGTAAAAAATGTACCTTATATGGAAAAATAAATATAATATTTGGATATATATATCATTAAATAATATAAATCATAAATTTTCTTAATTGGGAATTTATGATTTTTTTGCATAAAAAAAGCAGATACACTGCTGCATCTGCTAAAAGATTTAGTAATATATAAATATATGAATCATTTTATATATCGAAGATATTTATATCACTATAACCCTAAAAAATCAATATTTTTATTCATTTTCTAAAAATATTCGTCATATTCATCTTCCGTAATTTCATCATTTACTACATCTAAATCAGGATATGTACAATATAAAAATGGAATATCACAAATTATCTGTTCTACCTCTTCCCTACTAGGAAAGGCTAAAATTAATCTATCTGCTTTAGGGAGTGATAGGGGAGAATTAACCAATTTTATAATTCCCTTTTTATTACCTTCATCAGCAACAATTATATGATATAGTAAATTGTCTTTTGTTAAAAATGTTATATATATTGGAAAATTGCCTTTATGAAATGTTACAAATCTTCCTTTATATCTGCATAATATATCTAATGCTACTAACATATTATTATCTATCTTTTGTGTATTGTGAACTAATATTTCTCCTTTTTTGCTTATTGCATTACTTGATATTATACTTTTAAAATTATTATTATATTCATCAAATAGTCTTTGTAAGTGTTCTATTTTAGTAGCACCAAAATCTTGTATAAAATTTATTATTTTAGTATCTTTTTCTTTTATTGTAACCACCTTCCCTTATTAAATTATTCTCATTAAATAACCGTATATTAATTTTTTATCTTCCTTGATTTCACTAATTTTTATCAACACATTGTCTTGATAATGTGGATAATTATTAAAACGAGGTGGGACTCTTGCAAGAACACTAACCTTTGAATTATCTAATTGGACGATTATTCCACTATTTTGTTTTGGAAAAGCTATTACTTTTCCTGTATATTCTCCACTTTCAACAATATATTTTCTGATATTCTTAAATGGATTTTCAATAAAATCTTTTGCAGATAATTCAAATTCATTTTTTTCAATATCTATTTTCTTTATTCTAACCTTTAAATATTCTCCAGGAGAATAATAATCTTTACAATTGACAATATAGGTATGTTGTAGATTATCAGCTTTTATAATTATCTCTTTTCCATATAATTCTACTATAATATGCTTAACTCCAACTGCTAAAATTCTCACTCTAACAACATCATTTTCTTTTAGTTTTTGAAATTCTATTTGTGATCGTAATATCATTGCATCTTTTCTACTTGCTATTGCAATATTACTAGTAGAATCTATTTCTATTACAATAAAGTCTATTTCTGCGCCTAACATTCCTCTTATCATTGATTTATTTATTTTCTCTATTCCTAAGTGTGTACAAGGAATTAAAACTTTTATTCCACCATACCATACTATTGCACAAGAAATTTTTTCACCTTTTAATTTGTAATATTCATCTTCAATTCCACTTATTTTACCTGTTAATATTCTCTTTTCTTCTTTACTTCTCAATAATTCCTTTGTTGTTAAGTTCTCCAATTTCTCACCTCCAATTAAAAAGCACTTACCTTTAAAGTAAATGCTTAAATTGTTTTATTTATACAAATTGTAATTTCTCGAGATGATTATAACATAAAAGCAAGTAATTATAAAACTACTTGCTAAAATTTATTATGATTATTTTTGTAACAATTTCTTTATTTCATCTTTTTTTGGTATTCTTCCTTGAACAACTACTTGCTCATCAATAACTAATGCTGGTGTTCTCATAACTCCATATTCCATAATTTTTGCCATATCTTCTATTTTTTCAATAGTAGCCTCGATTCCTAATTCTTTTACACTTTCTTGTGTTGCTTCATATAATTTTCCACAATTACAACAACCCATTCCTAATATTTTAATATTCATTATAAATTCCTCACTTTCTATTTTAAATAATTAAAAATCCAAATATATTAAATACATATCCTATCAAAATAATTCCTACTGATATTATTCCAACAAATATTCCCAATAGTTTATTTTTCATTACTTGCTTTAACATTACTATTGATGGAATTGATAAGGCTGTAACACCCATCATAAATGTAAGCACAGTTCCTATCCCTGTTCCCTTTAGCACTAATGCTTCAGCTATTGGCATTGTTCCAAATATATCTGCATACATTGGTATTCCTACTATCGCTGCTAAAATTGGTGCAAATATATTTCCATTTCCTAAAATGGTTTCAACCATTGTTTGTGGAATCCAGTTATGGATAAATGCTCCAATTCCTACACCTAATAATACATATTTCCATACCTTTACAAAGATATTTTTTACTTGTTCTTTAGCATATTGTATTCTTTCTTTTTTTGTAGGCTCAACCTCTTGCGTTTCTCCAACTTTCATATCAAATACATAGTCTTGTATGTATTTTTCTAATTTTAGTTTTCCTATTAACATTCCACCTATTATAGCAAGTAAAACTCCTACAACTACATATACTATTGCTACTTTCCAACCAAACATAGATGCTAAAAGTACAGTAGATGCCAAATCAACGAATGGAGATGATATTAAAAAACTAAATGTTACTTCCATTGGAAGTCCTGCTTTTACAAAACTAATAAATATTGGAATACTAGAACAACTACAAAATGGTGTTACCGTTCCAAGTAATGCTCCTAATGTTGCACCCTTTATGCCTTTTAATTTACTTAATAGTCTTTTTGTTTTTTCTGGTGTAAATTTGCTTTCAATGTAGGAAAATATGAAAATTAGAACTGATAGCAATGCTATGATTTTTATTGAATCATATATAAAGAATTGTAAACTACCTCCAATTTTTCCCCATATATCTGTATCATTGATTGGTAATCTAAAAATATTATTAACAATCCAAGCAATTAAATCAGAAAGCCAAGTCATTTTTAGAAAAACATCATTCAAAATGCTAAAAAATTGTGATACATACTGCATACAAAAACTCCTTTCCTATAAATATCTATATAGACAAGTGTCAATATACTATTTTAAAATATAACACCTTTAATAAGGTGTATATCTTATTTTTTGCAAATACAATCTTTTTTATCATTTGAAATGAATTGTAAAAATTCGATTATTTCTTTCATTTTTTTATCATTTAATTTATAATACATCCAATTTGCTTCTTTTCTTGATGTTACTATTCCACTATCTGATAATACTTTTAAATGATGTGATAATGTTGGCTGTGTTATATTAAATTTTTCCAATATTTTGCATACACACATTTCTCCACAAGAAAGCATATCTATTATTTGTAATCTATTAGAATCTGATAATACTTTAAATATTTCAGCTTTTTCTACATATTTTTGTTTCTCCATTTTTACACTTCCTTTCAATTTCAGTATATAGATAACTGTCTATATACTATTATATGCAAAAACTAAAAAAATGCAACCCTTTTTTGAAAACTTTTAATTTTCTGTTGCATTTTTTATTGGAGTCGCCCTACAAATTACTATTCTTAAAGATGATTATATCATAATACTAAAAATTATCAAAGCTTCTTTTTCTTTTTCTTCTAGTAATTTTGCTAATATTCTCTTTTGGTATATGTTCTACATTTGTATTTTTTGTCCACTCAGGCTTATAATCATAAATAGAACTATCTTTTAACTTTTGAGCAAGAGGATGTTCAGTGTATCTTATTTTATCTAAAAGAAGTGGTTTATTACCTCTTAGAATCGCAAGTAATTTAGTTGTTGGTAGTCTTAAAATTTCATCTTTATTTAGTAAATTTCTTTGTAAAGTAGAGATATTTTTTTGACCAAATTCTCCAATTTCTCCTTCTAAAGAGTTCTCTTTTTTTATTGAAATGTTTTCAGCTGTTGAAACTCCTATTAAATCACAAAAAAACTGTGCCGTTAATATATCCGTTGTACCTAATCCTAAACTTAAATCACAGTTACCAATTATTTCATCAGATATTTTATTAGGATAGCGATTGTCGAGTTGACCGTTTATTTTGGGTTATTGGTATTAAAGAAAGTCCGGCGACTTCTGACAGTACTAATCTTTTTATTAAAATCAGGTATTTGTCCGTATATTAGCAAACTCATCTAAAAAACAGAAAACATCTATATCACATTTTCCATTTGGTCTTGAATCTGCAAATCTAACTAACTTGATAAAAAGAAATGTATAAAATAAAGAGCTTAAAAAATCGTAAGCTCCATTCATATCATCTGTTACAACATAGTAAATGCAAGGCTTTTTAGCAGGTAAAGTCAAATCAATATCACTAGCAGAAGTTAATCGTTGTAAATCTTCATTTTGAAATGTCTGCAATCTAGTTCCAAGACCAGTAATAACACTTGCTTTTATAGTATCACTACCACTTGCAAATATATTGTAACTCATTTTAGCAGGATGCTCATTCGGTAATCCTTTGAACATGGCATCTATTTCATTTATATCGCCACCTGCAATTTTTTTATAAATGTTTGTTAAATTATTTTGGTCAACAAGTATTTGTAAAAAATAAAAAAGAAATGCTTTTAGTAAATTTTCTTCAGCTCTTGGCCAAAACTCATCTTTTCCACTTTTCTTTTGAGTATTCGATATAATGACATTTGCACTTGTTTGAACATCATTTATATTTTCATTTTCAGCAAGTGGGTTCCATCTATCACTATGTCTCATATCTTTTAAGTTAAATACTTTTACTACATATCCTATATTTCTAAAATAACCTGAAGTAGTCCTATATATTTCTGCTTTTGGATCTGTTACGATGATAGATTTTAGATATTTAGATAGTTCCAATAGATTGGTTAATAGAAAAGCTGTTGTTTTCATACTGCCAGAACTTCCAAATACACATATATTTTTATTAAAGTAAGTATCTAATGGTAATTTTACAATATTGCCTTCAAATCTTCCCAATATAATACCAGGAATATCATCTATTGTTAATACCTTTTTCATTTCTTCTAACTTCATCCAATCTGATGTACCATAAGTTCCATTTTCAGGTTTGAAAATAACGCCTTTATTTTCGTTTTTACCTTTTGAGACAACAAGTAATATGTCTAATATAATTAAAATAGAAATAAGGGCAATTGTGAATGAAATAATGGCATATAATTTGTTGCTAAGGAAAATATTTTCATTAAAGCATATATTTAAAATTTCAATATATTTTTTTACATTTGTAATAATAACGATATTTAGTATAAAAAACAAAAATAAAAATATATAAAAATATACTTTTTTATTCATATACAAATTTCTCTTTATCTATATAATTTTCCAAATCAACAACAAAATAATTGCAATTCGGAAGTTCTTTAACTAACATTTCTTTTATTTCATAATTGCAAAAAATATCAGCATTTTTATTCTTGTTTTCTTTTAAGAAAGATTTGATTCTATTTATTTTTTCAGTATCAAAAAAATAAAAGGTAGAAATATATCTGTTTTTATAGTCAGTGTATTCACAAAAACTATATTCTGATAAATATATATCATTCCTTTTATATTTTGCTTTTATAATATTATACCAATCAATATTATGCAAGTATTTTAATTTTTCTCTATTTTCTTCAGTATCTTTAACAATTAATAACTGATTCATTCCAAATGTAAATTGATTTATTTTTATTCTATTCTCATCATTAGTTAAAATTATTATATTTTTATATGTTTTTTCTTTTTGTAAATCGTATATAAGCAATCTTAAATATTTGTCATTGTGTTCTTCTGTAAGGTGATATGTAAGGTATTCCATTCCATTTATCTCTAATACACCAATAAACTTTCTTGATGTAATTGTAAATTCTTCTTTATTTTTCATGGAAAATGAAGGTATAAATTTTACATTAGCACAGTTGTAATAAAAAGCTGCCATTTTACTAATATATAGTAGTCTAGGCAAGTATTTTACATTTCGATTTAATTTGTTATATTCAAATTTAAATAGTCCAGCAAATTCAATCCCTAATTCATCCAATACAAGATGATGTGATTTTGTTCTTTTCAAATATCTTTTAGCCACCAAATTACTAATTCTTTTTTTATAATATTTCTGTGTATTAAAAAAATATTTTGAATCTTTTACATCCAAATATTGATACTTTGATATAAATTCTAATAAAGAAATTTCTTCTGGTCCATTTGGAAAATTGCTCAAAAAAAATCACCTCCTAATAAAACATTTAATAATTCTATGAGTTGAACTTGAAGGGAAGTGATGCGACAGCTTCGCTCTCACATCCTTACCACCACCAAACCAAATAGGGATTACAATTTATGAAAGTATTGATTTTAAAAGATTTTTTAATTTTTTTGATGTCGCAAAAAATCAAAAAATTTTTTTACCCAAAACCCTACTTTTAGAACTCTACTTTTTTCAAAAATTGCTCCATTTTTTTACCATCCAATACATAAATAATTGTGTGTGGAATTTCAGAAAATTCTCCTTTGGCACAATAAAACATTTTCGACATATTATCATCTTGTATAACTCCACTTATTATTAAAGCATCTGCAATTGGTTTTACATATTTATTATCAATGTCCCAACCTTGTATGTTATCACATACTTTGATATATATAAAAACTTCATTAGAAAATAGTCCTTTATATTGCTTGGTTATTTCTGCAACATTAAGCAATATTCTCTTATAAGTGTGTGTCTTTAAATTCTTGAAACTTGGCAATGTTTCAGGTACATATATTTTCAACACATCATCTTTTAAATCCGTTTTGTAATTATCATCAACACTTTTAATTTTTTCATATTCAAATTCAACATTTTTATTATATTCTTTTACCTCCGACAAGAGATTATATCTTGCCTTTTCAAAATTCAATAAAAAACTTTCAATTTGTAGGTCTGTTAAACTATTACTATTTAAAGTATTTTCTATCTGTTTATTTAAAATCTTTAATTGTTTATTTATTCTTTCATTTATAATCATAAAAAAGTCCTTTCATTAGTAGTATTGAAGGGCAAAAAAATAAGGAAGCAAACACATTATTCTTCAGATTCTAAAAATTCTTCATATGCTTCAAATATAGCATCCGTTAAATCTTTTCTAATTTTACGATTTAGTGGGTGGGCAGTATCTCTAAAATTTCTATCACCATTTAAAACTCTTCTTGAAGGCATAGAAATAAATTTTCTACCATCTTTTTCTATAAGTGTAATTCCTCTAATCATAAATTGTTTGTCTAAAATAACATTAGCATAGGCCAATACTGGACCTCTTTGTTTTGCTTTATAAATTTTAACATTTGTAATTTCCATAATTTTAATCCTCCTATAAATTTATTTTGAAGGGCAATTTATAAGAAGTTACTAACTAAATTTATTTACCCGTTCTAGGCAATGTCTTTGGCTTTTCTGGTTCAGGTATTCTAATTATTGTATGGAACTCATCTTCATCATCTAATTTTACATCTAAATAATCAGCAGTAATATATGTATGATTTTCAATTATTTGATTATTTTGTAAATCGTCATTTGCTGTAACTATTATTTTTGTACCTTCATTTTTGAATCCTTTTTCAACTGGATTTTCAAATACAAATCTAACTTCTGTTACATATTCGTTTTCAGCTAATTCTAATGTATTGCTATCTAATAGTATTTCAGAACTTTCATTTGTATTGCATGTTTTAATTGTTTTCCAATTTGAATTGTTATTTGTTATATATTGTACTTTATATGTATTGTCTTTGTTAAATGTACCTGTTGTAATACTTTTTGCTCTAACTTCTGATGGAAGAATATCTCCCCAAATAAAATTAGTTACAGTATCATTTGATTTATTTTGAATATCAAAATTATATGTAATATCTTTTCCTGGCTCAGTTTCTACAGTTCCAGTCTTTTCAACATCTACAATTAAATTTACAACATCATTTTCAATATCTAATACAACAGTTTGTCCTTTTTGTGTAATTTCAAAATCAAATCTATTATTTTCTGGGAATATATAATAATCATTTTTTGAGGTTTCAACTGCATACCATTTTCCAATAGGTAAATATTTTAATTCTCCATAACCATTTTGAATATTTATTGTTCCAAACTTTTCATCTGTTTCAGCATTAAATATGTCAAATGTTATGTTTGAAAGTTTATCTCCAGCTTTATCTCCTGTATATTGATTATCTTCAGCAGCTGTTTTATTTATTTCTACTTTGTTTTCATAAACTGTTGTAGGTGTACAGTCTTTATCTTCAACAGTAACTCCGATATATGTACCACCAACTACTACACAATTTTTGAAAGTAGAATTTACTTCTAGTCCTTCAATTACTTTAGCTGCAACTGTTATGTCTTTTGTGCTTTTAAAGTTAGATTTAACACTGTCAAAAACAAGTGCAAATTTAGTTATATATTCATCTTCATCAAGTTTCTCTTTTGTAAAATCTATTGTATTATCTTTTGTTGTACTTAAATTAGTTGCTATTGTTTTTGTATTTTCTTTATTTGTTGTATATGTTACTTTGTATTTTAAATCTTCGTTATATGTTCCTGTTGTAATACTTTGTAAACGAACTTCACTAGGTAAACTATCTTCAATTCTAAAGTCTTCAAGTCTTACAGAAGATGCATTATGAACATTTGAAATTTGATAATTTATAACTTCATTTCCTTGTCCTTGAGTGTCTCCATCTTTTTCAACTTCTGTTTCTAATGTTACATTATCATTTTCTATTTTAATTATTACTTTTTGTCCATCATAAGTAAGTTCAAATTCATATTCTGCTCCTTCTTTACCTATTTGATAGTAGTCAGAAGCTTTGAGTTCAGTCAATCTATATTTTCCAAGTTTTAATTCTGCTATAACTTTTCCTAATTCATTTGTATAGAATTGTTTTTTATAAGTTTCAACTCCATCAATTCTTTCAATTTCAATAAGTGTATTTTCAAGTCCACTTCCTGCTGGTAATCCACTATATTCATTGTCGTTTTTAGAAACTTTATCTACTTCTATTTCTCCTGTTGGCTCTGTATATATCATTTTTGCATTTGTAGTTGTAAATACAAATGGATCTGATACAGTTGCATAGTCTTGCCATTCAGGATTTGGAGATTTACAATAAAAAACAGGGAAAGTTTCTACATTTCCTGTTGCTGTAATATCTATTGAAACATCTTTTGTTATATTTTTTCTAGGTACAATGACCTTAAATTGTTCACCTTTTGCGAACTCACTTTTCTCATTATTGTTCATATCTGTTAATTTACTTCCTGCAGGTGCTTGCTCTCCATTCATATATATACGAATATCTTTTGAATTTATTGGAGAATCTACTTTAAATATTTGTGAAATATATGTGCTATCTTTATCATCAACACTTGCGTTTTTAATAGTACTAATATTTAATACAGGATCAATTCTTGTTTCTGTACCATTTCTACCATAATCAACTAATTCCTTAATTTTAGCAACAATTCGATTACCAATTTCATCTGCTCCTTGATAATTATTTACATCTCCGCCATCTAGCACACGATATACTGCTTGTTTTGTTGCAAAGAATGCATCTTTTGGATCATCAAATCCTAAATTGCCACCATAAGGATATCCTTTTAATAAAACTCTATAAACTGCTGGGTTGCTCATTGCTTCTTCTATAGTTACATCATAAGATAGTGTATCATCTACACCAGGTTTATCTTTATTAAGACAATATGCAGGACGGAAAACACCATTGTCATAATATCCTACATAATGAGTAATAATATAAGAATAAACACCATTTCCAAAATTATATTTTACATGCCTTGCACATTCTCCTAATTCTACTATTTCTACTTTATCTCCAATGTTTGCAGCCTGTACCTGTGAAAATATTGGAAATATAGTTGTACATAACATGGTGATTAAAGAGAATATACAAAAAACTTTTTTTAATAGTTTATTTTTCATAAACAATACCTTCTTTCCTTTTAAATTTTAATACAAAAAAATAGGCTCTTTAAAACCTATTTTTATAATTATATTTAATTTCCAGCCCAGTCTATGTAATACTTAAATTTTTCTTGATTACCTTCAACAAATTTTTCTACATAATAATAAATCGTTCCAAAACTTACTTTGCCAACAGCAATTTTAATCTCCTCTGTTCTATATGGGTAAAAAACCTGGCCTCTTTTTTCGTAGACATATTTGAGATTTGGTTTTATCTTCATAATATCGTTTAGATAACTTTCTATCTCATCATCATATTCTTCCTGTGTTATTCTATCTATAGTTTGTGTAGGTTTTTTACTATCAGTATTTGTAGAAGTAGTTGGTGGATTACTTGCTGGTGGGGTGGTAGGTTTACTTTCATTACTATTTCCATTTGCTGTAGGTGTTGTGTAACTGGTATTTTCTTTTGTATCTGTACTTTTATTTTCTTCTGTTTTTCCTTTTTCAGATTGTATCTTATCATTTTTATTTTGGTTGTTTTTTTCTGTATTTTCTTTAGTTTCCATATTGTTTCTCAATGTTTCTGATTTTTCATCTATTGTGTTTTCTTGAATAACATTTTCCACCTGATTATATGGAATCTCATTTTCTTCAGGCTTAATTTCAGCAATAGTATTAGTTTCCTTTATATTGTTTTGTTCCATTACATCAGAAAGTGTTTCTATATCAGAAATTTTTTTCTTATTTCCAATATAGCTTATTAATAATAATACACTTATTACTAAAACTAATAATCCAATAATAATAAATATTTTTTTCTTCATAAAACATCACCTCTTTTTTAGGGTAACATTTTTTTGTACAAAAAGGAATGTTGAAGAGAAAAAATTTTAAAGTACCTCTAACGCTTGAACACAAAGCCTTTGAGTTGGTTGATTTCTTACACAAGTTATAATTGTTATTCTATTATCTTCTGTTTTTTCCAACATAGACCAATCTGTTTCTTCTATTTGTTTAATTGTTGTTATTGTATATTCTTTATTTCCAAGACAAGAAGAATATTTTATGATATCTCCTTCTTTGACATTTTTCAAATTAGCTAAAAATCTAGAAGTGTTATGTCCCGCTAAACAAACATTACCTTGCAAAATATTGCTATGTTCGAAAAGACCAATTCCTTGTGCTAATGATTCCTGAGTTGTCCCTTCTATTACAATATCTTTAAAATTAATAGATGGTATTTCTAATGTTGCAATAGCATTAAGTGTTTTTGTACTATCTGATTCTGATTCGACAGGAGTTCCTGCTATTTTTTGATAGTTTTCAGTTGTATATTCTGTAACAATATCTTGTCTATTGTCATTATTATATATGTTATAAATATTATTTATATTGTCTTGTATATGCTTATGTTGTATGTATTTATATGCACAAAATATACCTGTAAACAATACAATTAGACATAATAGAATAATAAGTGAAATCTTTATAATTTTTTTTGTCTTGTCTTTCAAAAAAATTTCCTCCTTTCTTTTAAATTTAAAATAAATCCTCCTTTCCAAAATAAAAAGACTTAGATATTTTCTAGTCTTATCATCTCTTTTATATATTTTGAAACTTTGGAAAATGGATTAGGATTTGTAATTCTATTACAAACATCCTCCAAGTCAAAAGGATCAAAAATTATGTCATAAATACCAAGCATAAGTGCATCTTTTAATTCCTTTACTTTTTCATTTTCCAAAATAAGAATAACTTGTATATTTTTTTCTCGGACTTTAAACATAAAGTCTTTGAAATTATATTTATTAGGTTGAATTGTAGCAATTAGAGTAGTTGCATCTTTTTCTTCCAATACATAGTCTGGATAATATACAATTCTACTATCATCTATTTTTTTACTTAAATCTCTATCTAATTGCTCATTATCTGTAAAAATTAATACCATTTTTTTAGTTTCCTCCTTTTATTCAAAATAGTCTTCAGGATTTGCAAAATTTCCATTGATACGAACTTCAAAATGTGCATGAGGTCCTGTCGAATATCCAGTACTTCCAACTTTAAGAATTGGCTCTCCTTGTTTTACAACTTGATTTGTCTTGACAAGTATTTCCGAACCATGTGCATATAAAGTAACTATGCCATTACCGGTGATCTATCATTACCATATTGCCATAAGCATTATTATAAACGGCTTTAATTACTGTTCCATCTGCCATAGCAACAAAATTTGCACCTACTGGCGCACCAACATCTGTACCACTATGCAATTTATATACACCGAGTTATAGGATGTGTTCTCATACCAAAATGAGAGGTAATATTTGTATATCCAGGTATTGGCCATGTAAACATACCAGTTGGAACTAGACCTGAGCCATCACTAATGATAATTGAATTAGATGAATTTCCTTGTAGCCAAGCTGTACTTTCTTCACCTTCATAATAACCATTAGCTGCTTGAATAATTACTTGAATATCAGTATCAAGGTCATCTTCTCTTATCCTTAATTTATTCTTTAAGTATGTTCTTAATCTTTCGTATTTTTCCCCAATTAATTCTTCATTTGTAAATACTTTTCCTGTTGTTTTAGTATCTCCATTTTCTATTGTTTTGGATTCGTAATTATATTTATAATGTCCGTATTATTGAATCACTTTCTACAAGTATATAATGTGTTTCTTCTCTTTTAGTAGTAGTTTCTTTTCCATCCTTGTCTTTAGTAGTAGTTTCTATTATTACAGTATCTTTTTCATATTTAAAAGTACTTTCAAAATTACTTGCTACTTGGTTTAACAAATCTTTGTTAATATCCTTATTATCTGTCATATTATGAAATGCCATTATTGCGTAAAGATGAGACCATTCTATTAACTTATCATTTTCTCTGTTATCCACATCTAGTAAGTTATTTGTGGATTCAGTTCCAATATAATTATGGCAAGTGTTTAAATATTCTGATTTTTCTATACATAAATTTCTAATTTCTGCTTGCTCTGGTGGTAGGTCAGAACTATCTGTTTGAACTTCTTGTACAAAGATTGCATCTATAATCGTACAAATTGCAAAAAACAAAAGACCAATAATAAGTATAAAAGGTAGAAAAGGCTTAATAACTTTAAAAGCGACTTTTTTTATTTTATTTTTCGCTTTATTTTTAACTTTGTTCTTTATGCTCATTACTATCACCACCATATTTTTGGTTTTCTGCCTTGTCATTTGCTAATTTATTAACATATTCTGTGTTTTGAAAATTATTTTTTCTTTTTATATTATTTCTATGACTATAACTATCAAAATTTCCTTCAGCCATTTTTGCACCAACCCCAAGATATGCAGTTGTTGCCTTAGCACCACCTTTAACAATATTTGTAGCGACAGATTTAGGACTGATTTTATTTCCATTGCTTAAACTATTTTTACTTTCTCCGTTTGACTTAGGAATACTAACTGTATTTTTTTCTTTTGAAATGACATCTCTAATAGGATTTACATTACCATTGTAATCTTTTTCTGCACTCAAATTCATAGTAGGATTTACTATTGCTTTTGCTCTTGATACAAGACCTTGTAAACCACTACCAGAATTGTTGCCATTTGTGTTGCCATTATTATTTTCTGTTGAAGGTGTTTTAAATTGTTCTTTTATAGCTGCTAAACCAAAACCAGCCATTGCTCCCATACCTATTACACGATTTGTCATTTGTTCATTATCAACACCTGCAATTCTTGAAGTTAAATTTTGTAAGCAATTTTGTAAAGCATCTGCTAAAGGTAATATCATCATTGCCCAAATTAAAGAAACTGCCCATCCTCCACCACTTGGAAGAAATGCAAGGTAGATAAGGAATAAAAAGCAGTATATAAATTGCATAAATATATTCATTATAATTTGACCACCCCATACTGCAGCTGCTGTAACATTTTTATTTATTATCCATAAAGCTGCTGCTATTGGTGTAAAAATTGTAAATATAATAATTGTAAATTGTCTTACAATAAACTTTATATTTAACTTAACAAACAAATATATAAACATTGCTATTACTAATGCAGTTGTTATAGCATTTCCTGTTTTTATACTTGTGAGCATACTATCACCAAGAGATGCGTCTAATGTGCCAGTATTTGCAGCAGTTACAAGTAAATATACTAAACTATTATTTATATATAGCAAAAATTTAATAAATAATGGGGCAAGAGCTATTGCAACTCCACCAAAACATAATCTCATTAAACTTTCTTTAGCTTCATTTTTCTTTGCTGTATTAGTACCAGCATTCATAATTTTATATGACAGAATAAAAACAGCAATTAAAATTAAAGTTCCAGAAATTATTGCAAAAACTTTGTACCAATTCATCGTTTTATTCCACAATTCACTAGTAAAAGGGGATAAATTATCACTATTTTGTTTGTTATTGAAAATCAGTTCATCATAGTCTTTAAATCCTACATTTGCATCTTCTCCAGTTGTGAAATCAAAAACTGTTTGTGCAATACCACCGTATACATTCTGCAATTATTTTTTCAAAAAGGCTACCGATCTTCTTGCTTTACTTGTTCTTTGAAATCCACATCTTCTGCAAAACAAAACGGAGATAATAAAAAGATTAGAGTAATTACTATTACAAAACTTTTTATTACTTTTTTCAAATTATTGCCTCCTACTTTAAATAATAGGGCAGTAGGAAACACTATATTTTAGGTAAATACAAATTGTTCTTCATAAGGTGTTATTACAAATTTGATTGCAGTAACACTATTATTTAGACTTATAATGCATTGACCAGGACTAGCAGCAGTTAAGAAATTTTTTGTACCTTCAGATAAATTAAAAAATTCTACTACTGCATCCACACTACCAGGACTTTGCTTAAAGATATATCTTGTTGAACATATATTAATGATTGTTCTTCCGTTCATCACAGCCGTAAAAATTCATCAATAAATTGACTTCCGAATAAATAAAGGAACATTATATTTACGGCCTCTACGAGCCACATTCACTAAAAATTCAGCTGATTCCTGATATTTTAAAAATAACCATGCTTCATCACATACAATTATTTTCTTTTTTTCTCTATTTTTTAGTACATATTTTTGCCAAACCCATGTTAATATTACAAAACTAGAATATAACTTGGTAAATTCATCTTTTACTTCTGACATATCAAAACAAATTATATCTTCACTTGATAGAATTTTACTTTCACAATCAAACATACCGCAATGAATTGCCTTTCAAAAAAGGAACTAATATATTTGATAGTTCTTCACAATTACCTCTTTCTTTCAACTTTTTTTGAAAATCTGTAAGAGTTGGCATTTTTTTAGGTATCCTTCCTATAGCATATTTTCCATTGTCTAGTTTTCCACCTTTTTTTTCAAAAAGTGAATTTACATCACTTGTAATGCCTTTTTCTGCATATAATTGATTTACAATTACCTCAATTTCTGTGTTTTCAGTTCCTGTTAATGTCCTTCCATAATTCCTACAAATAGTTCCAAGTAATGCTCTTATCTCTGCAACTTTATCTAAAATATTTATAAATTGCTTATTTCCTTTTTTATCAGGTTCTATTTCAAAAGGATTTACTCCTGCTGACTTTCCTTGTTCAATTTTTATAACTTTTCCTCCAAGCATTCGAGTAAGGTTGGTATATTCTCCTTCAACATCAATAAAAAAAGCACCGCAACCTGTTGTTGCAATGTTTCTTGCAGTTAATGTTTTTAGAGCGACACTCTTTCCACCACCAGAAGTACCACATATAAATACATGAGGGTTGGGGAGAGTGGGAGGACCAATAAATGTATCTACATATACGGGTGCATTTGTGTACATATTTCTTCCAATAAAAATACCTCTATCATGTGAAAGATTAGGATTTGATATAGGAATAAGTGTAGCAATGCCGACCTGCGACCATATTTCTTTCGTAATTAGGAATAGGAACTTCTCCAGTAGGTAATATTGTTTTTAATCCTTCAACTTGCCTAAAAGTTAATGTTCTTATCATAGCCGTTTTTTTGTTTAATTCACTTTCTAATATCTTTGTCTTTTCATTTAAATCTTCTAAAGTTTCAGCATTTACTGATATGAATATTGTAGCAAAAAAGAGTTTATCTTGATTAGTTTGTATAAGCATTCGTAAATCTTCTAAATCTCCAATTTGTTTTTCTAATTCTGGAAGATGTAAGATATTTCCCTGTCGACTATATGTAGCATATTCAGATTGACTTTGAACTAATTTTTTTGTTAATTGATTGATTACATTTCCATTGCTTGAAGGCTCAATTTTTACAGAAATATTTATATTACCTATATGAAATAGATCATCAAGCCAACTTACCCAAGTTTGTTCCGGATAAATTGTCATTGCAAAAATTCTTGTATATTTGTTATATCCTAAAACTAAATAATCTTTTCTTTCTTGTAATGTTTCAGGTAATAAAATATCTGCCATTGTAGGAATATTATTAAATATGTTTATTTCTTTTTGCTTTTTGTTTTTTCCCAACATATAAATTTTTACCTCCTTCCTTTAAGTTGCTAATATTTATAGCAGAATTTTTATTTAATTCTCTATAAATCAAATTATATAAGTCATCTTCGTTTAATATCTCACAAACAATTTTAGCTCTAAGTAAATTTCCTGTAAAAGATAATGACTTCCTATTTAATTCTTCAATAGCTTTTTCATATGTACCATCATAACTGATAATTGCATAATTCTTTACAACAGAAATAGTCCTGTTTTCCATAAGATTTTGTAGATAGTCAATAAGATATTCTTTATATTCTCTAATTTTTGTGTTGTTTGTTTTATTTTGTTTAATTAAAGATATAACCTTGCTTGTATCAATAAATTCTGTTGTAGAAAAAAATTGAATAGGATAATCTATTGCTAGTGCTGTTTGAATAAGTACATTTTCAATGGAATCTTGTTCAGAATTTGAAAGCATATTATAATCAATATTTCCTAATTTAATTACATTTGAATATCTATTACCTAAACAAATAATATTATCTTTAATTTTTATCTGCAAAATATCTGTTAATTGTTTTTTTCCTTTTTTATTACTTTTATCTTTATCTTTTGTTTCTGCACTATGCTTTGGTGCATTTACATTTTTCTTTTTATTGTTTAAATAAATAACTGTACCTATGATAAATAGAACAGTTAAAACTAAAAATATAATCATTATTACCATTTTAAACACCTCTTATATACAAAATATTTCTTGCGAAAGAGATATTTAATGAAATAAAAAAAGAACTTATCAAAGTTCTGCTCACCAATTTTCAAAAAAGTACACAATAAAAAGAAACTTATAATAAAAAAGATAAGTAATATTTTTAATGCTATTGGTAATGGTGTAGCAAAAAGAGATAGGCTAGATGCACCAAGCATTAAATAAACAACTTGTCTTAAACTTAAATAACCACCAAAAATTTTTTCTTCCCTTTTTATATCAAAAGGAACTTTAAATACTCTCATAAATAATCACCTATCCACCAAGTAAATTTCCAGAATTATTTGTTGCAATATTTATGATTATACCGGCAATTATTAAAGATGCTCCTAATATAACACCTCCACCACATATCCAGGCTAAACTACCAATACTTTCAGCTCTTTTTTGAGGGTTATTTGAGTTTGCTATCATTTTTATTGCTGCTATAACTACACTAGCAAATATAAGTACTCCACCAAGAGGCATTGCTATACTTGTAATTACTCTTTTTATATTTTCAGTTGCTGTTTCTACCTCTGCAGTTCCAATAGTTGTACCACCTTCTGTCGCAAAGCACATATTAGCTTTTATAGCAAACAATGTAATCATAGTTCCAATTGCTTTTATTTTAGGAACTAAATGCTTTTTTCGATTTTTAAAATTCACTAAATATCATCTCCTTATAAATTATTTGGACAAATTTTAAGGAGAGTTACTATACACTTAAATCAAATTCTTAAAATATATAAAGGTAGGTGGAATTGATAAGAAAAAAATTATTCCTATCAATAAACTAGGAATAGCTATTAAGAATTTTGATTTCATCTTTTGTGATTTTATCAAACACCCTATTGCTAGTAACATTAGAGATATTATCAGTAAAGATACTAATATTATCAAAGTAATTTTAAAACCTATAAATAGGGTGGAAGATACAATATTTTCAATATTATTCATATAACTATCTAACATATAAACATCTCCTTTTTAGGTGCTATTGTCAGTATATTTATTAATAATAGTTTTTTTGTAGTATGATAAAAAATTATCTATATCATAACTTTTACAAAGATTATATAAATTTATTAAATCTTCTCTTTTTACTCTTGCTAATATGTTTTGGAAATTTTCTATTTCTAATTCATATAGGGTATATAAGATAACCTTTAGCATTTCTTTTTTATCATCTTTTAGAGTATTAAATATTTCTTCAGTATAATTAAATTCTAATTTATCTACTATTTCATACAAGTTTTGAGGTATTTTGTCGCTTTTACTTATTATTAAATTAAATATATTATTCATCATCTTATTATCTATATCTATCTCTCCGTAACAGATTTGTTACAGGCTCGTTACTATTTGTTACTTCACTGTTACATTGTAACATTTTATATTTTTCTCTATGTTTTCTAACTCTTGCAGCGCTTGATCCTTCACTACCTATTAAGTCTTGCATTTCTGATAGCATAAGTGTATTTTCATCAAAAAATTCGATAGATTTTGTTTTTTCCAATGCTGTTAATAATAATTTAATAATATTTACATCTTCATCGAGCGTTAAAGCAATTTCTTCGGCCATACTATCGCATAAATGTTCATATACAAAAATTCCTTCACTTTTAAGAAGTTTTAATTGTAATTTTAAATAAACTAATAGTATCTTATCTCCATCAGGTAATTTACGAAGGAATTTACTTGTTTTGTTATCAAAAAAAGAATCATATAATTTTAACCAATAATACCTTTTTTCTTTCAAAATTATTCCTCCTCATCCTTCATAAAAGTTTTTTCATCTATGTCTTCAATTCTCATAATGGTATCTATAAGGTTATTTTCCATTTGTTGATTTTTTAATTGCAAATTAGCAATTTCTTCTAATAATACCATATCATCACCAAAACCATTTACCTCAATATTACCTTTGGAATCAATGGTAATTGAAATTAATTCATGTCCTTTTTTTACAAGTATTGCAATTTCTTCATTGCTTTTTGCTATAATTTTGCGTATCTTCAATATAAATCACCTCCTTATCTGACTTTGCTCCTGCAATAATACAGGCATATAAAAAGAGGCTAACATTAGCCCCTACAATTAAACCAATTATAAATTGTATCATTTTAAATCATTCCTTCTTATAAAAAATAGTACATTTAAGTTGCACTATTTTAAGATTTTATGTTCTACAATATGCAAGAAAAATTTAGTCGAAATTGGGGAATATGCACCAAATTCAACCTAAAAAATTCCCCATTTTTGTAATTTTATAATAAATTATAATAAACTTTGGTAAACCTTAATAAACTATAATAAATTTCTTAAAATCTTCAAAACCACTTGTAAACACTACTTTTGTATGATAAAATGTTCAAAAGAAAGCATTTTGAGATTTATAACTTTATGTAATGTCGCGTCGACTCTTAATCAGAAGACCCCCAGTTCGAGTCTGGGATGGCGGACCAATAAAAGAAGGCATCTTAAAATGTCAAAAAGGACGGAGAAAAATGGCAATTTTTCTCCGTCCCTTTCAATGTACATTTTGACACTTTAGGACATCTTTTTAAAATTACACAATCTAATATAAAAAAGTAATAAAACACAAATTACTAGAATAAATTAATAATAAATGTAAAATGATTATGCAAATTAGTAAAAATCTATTGACACAAGAAAATTAAAAAGATAAAATAATAATATTAAAGTAAAGGTGGGGTGAGAAAAATGCTAAAAATATACAATACAGACATTGAAACAAATGAATTCGAAGAAATAAAAGAATTTAAAAAAGGAAGTTGGATAAATTTAGTAAACCCATCGGAAGCAGAAATAAAAAAAGTATGTGAAAGTGTACAAATACAAGAAGACTTTATAAGAGATGCACTAGACGCTGAAGAAAAAGCAAGAATAGATGAAGAAGAAGAAGATAACACAATATTAATAGTAGTAGATGTACCAATAATAGAAAAAAATGAAGAAAACGACATATATTCAACAATGCCACTTGGAATGATAATAGTAAGAGACGACTTCTTCATTACAGTATCATTAAGAAAAAACAAAATAATAGAAGATTTTGAAAAAAGAAAAATAAAATACTTCCAAACATACAAAAAATCCAGATTTATATTTCAAATATTATACTTAAATTCATCATACTACTTAATGCATCTAAAACAAATAAATAAAGAAACAGAAATAGCAGAATATATTTTAAAAAATTCAATGAAAAATAAAGAATTATTAAAATTACTAAGTTTAGAAAAGAGTTTAGTATATTTTACAACATCACTAAAATCAAATGAACTAGTAATGGAAAAAACCATGAGAGGTAAAATAATAAAACTATATGACGAAGATGAAGACATACTAGAAGATGCAATTACAGAAAATAGACAAGCAATAGAAATGGCAAAAATATATAATGATATTTTAAATGGAACAATGGATGCATATGCATCAATAATATCCAACAACCTAAATGGAGTAATGAAAACTCTAACATCAATAACAATAGTTTTAGCAGTACCAACAATGATATCGAGCTTCTGGGGAATGAATGTAAAACTTCCGTTTGAAAATAATCAATTTGGATTTGCAATAATGGTATTTTTTGCAGTAGTAACAACACTTATAGTTACATGGTGGTTAAAAAGAAAAGATATGTTTAGTTAAAAACATTTTTTAAAAATTTTGTATAATAAAAAAATCCATAGAAACAAAAATATAA
Organism: uncultured Clostridium sp.; assembly: GCA_930989765.1. GTDB lineage: Bacteria > Bacillota > Clostridia > TANB77 > CAG-508 > CAG-269. The sequence goes on from CAKNNA010000002.1 coordinate 42,981, forward strand.
TTAAAATATGAAGAAGAGTTCTAAAATACTAAAAGAGACGATAATGTCTTGAAGTTAAGACTAAAAGTATTGATATATCTTAAAATGCAGTGACGCACAGTTTGGGAGGATGCAAATTAGTATAGACCAGTCCAGCGCAACTTCTCAAATTTTGAATCTATTACTATAGTTATTTATATGATATGTCCGACCAGCAAGGAACGGAATTTTAAGATATATCAATACTTTTAGTCTTAACTTCAAGACATTATCGTCTCTTTTAGGACACTCTCTTCTTTAAAAAATTAATTATCAATAATACTATGTATATTTTCAAGCTCAATTTTTAAAGTATTATATAAATCAGTACTAATAGCAGATTTATTACCACTTTCATATTCTTGTATTGCACTATTTATATCAATAAGTTTAAATTTATGCACACCAACCTTAGAGTTTTTATAAATATAAATAGGAGTATAAGAAACTTCATCAATTTTTAAACCATTTTCAAAATCATAAGTAAGAGACAAATTCAAAATAATAGAATTTCTAGTATTTTTATAATTTTGGTCAGCCGTAAAATTACCTAAAGCATAAGAAACAAAACAAGTTTTAATAGAGCCATCTTTCATAGTAACTTCCCTTGTCTCAAAAGGCTGAATAACATGAGGATGATTACCAATAATAATATCAACTCCTTCAGTAAACAAAAAATCAGCCAAATTTTCTTGCTCAGAATTTGAAGAAGTAGAATACTCAGTCCCCCAATGCATGCAAGCCACAATAACATTAGCACCTTCAGTTTTTGCAGTATTAATCTGTGATGAAATAAGCTCTTTATCAATCAAATTCACACAAAAATCTTTACCAGAAGGAATAGGAATACCATTTGTACCATATGTATAATTAAGAAAAGCAATTTTTACATCATCAATAACTTTATATAAAATTTTAGATTGCTCATCTAAAGTTTTATAAGTACCAAGATGCGAAAGACCATTTTCATCTAAAACATCAATAGTCCTAGATAAGCCAGAAAAGCCATAATCTAAACAATGATTACCAGCAGTAGAAACAATATCAATTCCAACATTTTTAATAGCAGAAGCTAAGCTATCAGGAGTATTAAACCTAGGGTAATTACTATACCCAATACTCTCTCCGGCAAAAGAAGTCTCTAAACTACAAAGTGTAATATCAGCAGGTTCAATATACTTTTTAACATCATCAAAAACATAATTAAAATCATAAGTACCATTATAACTATTATAAGCATCAAAATATTGAGTATTATGACACAAAATATCACCAGTAGCAACCAAATTAAAACTAACAGGTTGCTTTTTTTCAATATCAGAATCAATTAAAACATCATTAGAAGAATTTCCAAAACTATTAGAATCAGCCAAATTATTATTTAAAGAATTATCATTTACAAAAAAATTAGAAAAATCAAAAAAATTTATAAAAACAAGAAAAAGAACAATAACTAAAAATAAAACAACCAAAAAAACTCTTTTAAACTTAGAAACTTTCATAAAAACCTCCCCAAAACATATATTTAATCAAAATTTACCATAATAAAAAAATTTTTTCAATATAAGAATAAAAAAAACAAAAATGAACAAAATAATACAAAATAAACAATAAATTAATAAACAAAAATTAATTTAAATAAACACAAATTATGTATAAAAAGCGAAAGGAAGGAGAAAAAAATGAAAGTTATAGATAAAATAGCATTAGTGCTAATTATAATAGGTGCAATAAATTGGGGGCTAATAGCACTATTTGAATTTGACTTAGTAGCAACACTATTTGGAGAAATGTCAATGATATCAAGAATAGTTTATGGACTAGTAGGATTATCAGGATTATGGGGAATCAAATTATTATTTGATGACTAATGGTTAATCAGGGACAGGTCCCGAGTGACCAAAAATGGTTAATCGGGACCTGTCCCCAATTAACCATTTTTGGTCAGTCGGGACCTGTCCCCAATTAACCAAATCCCAAACAAAGCATTGCAAATAAAGCGAAAATAGTGTATAATACCAAAAGTAAAAAACATATCGCAAGGAGGAAGTAAATGTTAAGTGCAAATGGAGTTACAGTAAGATTTGGAAAGAGAGTTTTATTTGAAGATGTTAATATAAAATTTACAAAAGGTAATTGCTACGGAATTATTGGTGCAAATGGAGCTGGAAAGTCTACATTTTTAAAAGTTTTATCAGGGGAAATAGAGCCAAGTAAAGGTGATGTTACACTTGATAAAGGAGAAAGATTATCTATTTTAAAACAAGACCACTTTGCTTATGAAGATTATACAGTTATGGACACAGTTTTAATGGGAAATAAAGAACTTTATGATATCATGAAAGAAAAAGAAGCAATATATGCTAAACCAGATTTTTCTGAAGAAGATGGTATGAAAGCTGCAAAGCTTGAAGAGAGGTTTCAAGAGTTAGATGGTTGGAATGCAGAATCAGATGCTGCAATGATCTTAAATGATTTAGGAATTATACCAGATACACACTATAAATATATGAAAGAAATTGAAGCAAGGGAAAAAGTTAAAGTATTACTTGCACAAAGTTTATTTGGAAATCCAGATGTATTATTATTAGATGAGCCAACAAATGACTTAGATTTAAAAAGTATAAATTGGCTACAAGAATTTTTAATGAACTATGAAAATACAGTAATTGTTGTATCACATGATAGATATTTTTTAAATAAAGTTTGTACATATATAGCAGATGTTGATTTTGGAAAAATAAAAGTATATCCTGGAAACTATGACTTCTGGTATGAATCAAGTCAGCTTGCATTAAAACAAGCAAGAGAGCAAAACAAGAAAAAAGAAGAGAAAATTAAAGAATTACAAGACTTTATAGCAAGGTTTAGTGCAAATGCCTCAAAATCTAAGCAAGCAACTTCAAGAAAGAAAACATTAGAAAAAATAGAGCTAGAAGAAATAAAACCATCAAATAGAAAATATCCATATGTAGACTTCAAACCAGATAGAGAGCCAGGAAAAGAAATTTTACAAGTAAAAAATATTTCAAAAACAATAGATGGAGTAAAATTACTAAATAAAGTTTCATTTACAGTAAAAGAAGGAAATAAAATAGCATTTTTAGCAGAAAATGAACTTGCCAAAACAGTATTATTTCAAATAATTGCAGGAGAAATAGAACCTGACGAAGGAAATTTAATATGGGGAACAACAATTACAAAAGACTACTTCCCAAAAGATAATAATTATTTATTTGAAACAGATGAAAATATAACAGACTGGCTTAGAAAATACTCAAAAGACCCAGATGAAACATATGTAAGAAGCTTTTTAGGAAGAATGCTATTTTCAGGAGATGAAGCTTTAAAAGAAGTAAAAGTTTTATCTGGAGGAGAAAAAGTAAGATGTGTACTTTCTAAAATGATGCTTTCAGGAGCAAATTTCTTAATTTTTGATGAGCCAACAAACCACTTAGATATGGAAAGCATAACAGCTGTAAATGAAGGAATGAAAAAATTTATTGGAAATATTTTATTTACATCACATGACCATGAACTAATGCAAACTGTAGCAAATAGAATTATTGATATAAAAGAAAATGGTGAAATAATTGACAAAGAATGCACATATAACGAATATTTAGGAGTTGAGTAAATTGCTAAAAAAAGTAAAAATACAAGAATTTAAAGATTTATACAGAAAACATATTGTAAAAGACTTTCCAAAAACAGAAAGACCAAATTTAAAAGGATTTAGAAGAAGAATATTAAAAAATAATGAACAAGTATTTATTTTTGAAGAAAACGAAATAAAAAAAGGATATTGCTTAGCATCAGAAATAGGAGAATATATACTAGTCACATTTTTAGCAGTATATAAAGAAAATAGAGGTCAAGGCATAGGAACAAAAATATTAAAAGAACTAAAAGAAAAATACGAAAACAAAAAAGGAATTCTACTTGAAGTAGAAAACCCAGATTTTGCAGAAAATGATAAAGAAAAAGAAATACAACTAAAAAGAATCAAATTTTATGAAAAATCAAAATTTGAAATTGTACCAAACTTAAATATAAAACTATTTTTTGTTAATTTTAAAATTATGATTTATCAAGCACAAAAACAAAAAATCGAAAAAGAAGAAATTATAGATAGTTTATATAAATACTATCAAAAAAATATAGGGAAAAAAATATTTGAATTTATGCAAGTTGAAACAAAGTAAAAATATACGAAAAAAGTAAATAAAAAATATTTGACTAAAATACTAGGGATTGTTATAATAGGACTGTGAAAACACAGTTCTTTTTTAAAGAAAATAAAACAAGAAAGGAAAACCAAAATGGATAAAATAATAAATCAAATTGCAGAAGAATTAAATATAAAAGAAAAACAAGTAGAATCAGCAGTAAAACTAATAGATGAAGGAAACACAATACCATTTATAGCACGTTACAGAAAAGAAGTAACAGGAGGCCTAAGTGACGAAACTCTAAGAGATCTAGGGGAAAGACTAAACTACTTAAGAAACCTAGAAACCAGAAAAGAAGAAATAATAAAATCAATAGATGAGCAAGGAAAACTAACAGACGAAATCTTACAAGCAGTCGCAATAGCAAAAACACTAGCAGAAGCAGAAGATATATATAGACCATACAAACAAAAGAAAAAAACAAGAGCAACAGTTGCAAAAGCAAAAGGACTAGAGCCTTTAGCGAATATAATATTAGAACAAAAAGAAACAAAACCAATTGAAGAAATTGCAAAAGAGTATATAAATATAGAAAAGCTTTCAGAAGAAGACATAAAAAACAAAGACAAAGTAGTAAAAACTGCAGAAGAAGCAATCACAGGAGCATTAGACATAATTGCAGAAGACATATCAGACAATGCAAAATACAGAAAAGAAATAAAAAGGCTATGCTACAAAGAAGCACAAATAGTAACAAAAGCAAGCAAAGAAGAAGAAAAATCAAACTATGAAATGTACTATGAATACAAAGAGAGAGTAAAATACATACCAAGCCACAGAATTCTAGCAATAAACAGAGGAGAAAAAGAAGAATTCTTAAAAGTAAAAATAGAAAAACCAGAAGAAAAAATATTAGAATATATGGAAAAAGACATAATAAAAGGAGACACCCAATTTACTGAAATGCTAAAAAGCACAATACAAGACAGCTTCAAAAGACTAATAGAGCCATCAATAGACAGAGAAATAAGGGGAGACCTAACAGAAAGAGCAGAAGACAAAGCAATAAAAGTATTTGGTCAAAACTCAAAACAACTATTACTTGGAGCTCCAATAAAAGGAAAAACAGTAATGGGGTTTGACCCAGCATACAGAACAGGATGCAAAATAGCAATAATAGACGAAACAGGAAAACTATTAGACTACACAACAGTATACCCAACAGAGCCACAAAATGATGTAGAAGGAGCAAAAAAAGAATTACTAAAACTAATAGAAAAAGACAAAGTAGACATGATAGCAATAGGAAATGGAACTGCATCAAGAGAATCAGAAATGTTTGTCGCAGATATGATAAAAGAATCACCAAGAACAATACAATATGTAATAGTAAGTGAAGCAGGAGCATCAGTATATTCTGCCTCAAAACTTGCAACAGAAGAATACCCAGACATAAATGTATCAATAAGAGGAGCGATATCAATAGCAAGAAGGCTTCAAGACCCACTAGCAGAACTTGTAAAAATAGACCCAAAAGCAATTGGAGTTGGACAATACCAACACGATGTAAATCAAAAAAAGCTACAAGAAAGCCTAACAGGAGTTGTAGAAGACAGTGTAAACAAAGTAGGAGTAGATGTAAACACAGCAACACCATCATTACTTTCATATGTATCAGGAATAAATATGACAATAGCAAAAAACATAGTAAAATATAGAGACGAAAATGGAAAACTAAAAAACAGAAAACAATTACTAAAAGTCCCAAAATTAGGGAAAGTAGCATTTGAACAATGTGCAGGATTCCTAAGAATCCTAGATGGAGATAATCCTTTAGAAATAACCGCAGTACACCCAGAAAGCTATGAACCAACAGAAAAACTACTAAAAAATCTAGGATTTAACAAAGAAGATTTAAAAAGCAAAGAAAAACTAGCAGATTTAAGAGAAAAACTAAAACAAGTGGATATTAAAAAAACAGCACAAGAACTAGAAATAGGAGAAATGACTTTGCAAGACATAATCTCAGAACTATCAAAACCAGGAAGAGACCCACGTGAAGACATGCCAAAACCAATTTTAAGACAAGATGTATTAAAACTAGAAGACCTAAAAGAAGGAATGATTTTAACAGGGACAGTAAGAAATGTAATAGACTTCGGAGCATTTGTAGATATAGGAGTAAAACATGATGGGCTAGTCCATATTTCAGAAATGAGTGATAAATTTATAAAAAATCCATCAGATGTAGTTTCAGTAGGGGATATTGTCAAGGTAAAAGTTATAAAAATTGATAAAGAAAGACAAAAAGTAGGACTTTCTATGAAAGTATAGACATTACCGTTCCCACTAGCACTTTAGTAAATTAATTATTATATTAATAAAAAAAAACAAATGATACATATAAAAAAGAATCATTTGTTTTTTTAAATTTGTTTTTTTTAATATATTAATATTTCTTTTGAATTTCCTCAATCTCATCAAAATGATTTTCTAAAATGTCAATAAAAACATCATCAATACTAGGATCAAACTGAGTACCTCTACCCCTCATAAATTCAGATAATATTTTTTCTTTTGGTAAAGAATCACGATAAGCCCTACGAGAAGACATAGCATCAAAACTATCTGCAATAGAAGCAATACGAGCTAAATAAGGAATATCTTCTCCAACAAGCCCACTTGGATAGCCTCTTCCATCATATCTTTCATGATGATGTTCAACTATTGGCAAAATATCTTTAAAAATAGTTGCATTAGAAAGAATATGTACACCAATATTTGGATGTTGTTTTATTTGAGAATATTCATCATCAGTTAGTTTGTCTGCCTTTTGCAAAATACTATCAGGCACACCAATTTTTCCAATATCATGAAATAAACCACCAATTCTTAAAGTATTTAAATCCTGCTCAGATAAACCTAACTTTTTACCAATTAAAACAGAAATTTCTGAGACCCTATCAGAATGACCCCTTGTATAAATATCTTTTGCCTCTATAGTATATCTCAAAGTCTCAATAGACTCTAAATAAGCATGTTCTAATTTTTCATATGTATCAGTTAATTGACTATTAATTTTTCTAATTTGATTCATTTGTTCAATTGATTTAATACCAGATTCAATCAAAAGTAACAATTGATCAAACTTATCACTTTTCTCACAATAACCTTGAATATCTAATCTTTTAATAGTTTCAAGTGGAGGAGCCAAATCTTTATGCCCTGTTAGTAATAAAATATATAAATCTTTATTAAATTTACGAATCTCTTCTACGACCTGATCCCCATGGAATGGAGTCATAATAAAGTCTAGAATCATCAAGTCAAAATGCTGCTTTTTTACAAGCTCAATTGCTTTCATAGGGTCAGTAACACCTGTAAAGTTATAACCTGAACGTTTTAAGAAAATTGATAAAGAATCAACAATTCCTTCTTCATCATCGACAGCTATAATGTTATATTTAGCATTTTCGACATTTTCTGACATATTTTGAACGCCCTTTCTCATAATCTGACCTCCATTATTAAATTTATAGTTATTATATAGATAAGTTCAACAAAAATCAAGTATTTTCGACAATTTTTATTGTCCATTTGGGTATCCATTTGGGGACGTCCATTTGTGTCCATTTGGGGACAGTTACATTTTGGACATTTTGCCAAAAACTGTTAATAACAAATTCTAACAAAATGTCCAAAATGTAACTGTCCCCAAATGGACATTAATTATTAATCAAAGGTATAATAATATAAAATGTTGTTCCTTCACCTTTTTTACTATCAAATTTAATATCACCACCAAAGTGAGCCTTTATAGTAGAATATGACATATATAAACCTAAACCAGTGCCATTTTTACCTTTTGTTGTAACCATCTCACTAAATAGCTTTGATTTTACATTTTCATCAAGTCCTGTTGCATAATCTCTAACCACAATTATTAAATTATTATTTTCATCTTTAGAAACTGATAAATCAATATTTTGCTCTGTTTTACCTTCATAAGCTTGAATAGAATTAGAAATCATATTATTTATAACTTGTACTAAACTATTTATATCACCATGTAATATTGTATGATTATCTACATTAATAGAAACATTCAAATATATTAAAGCATTTTTTAATTCATGTTTCATTAAAATATTAACTCTTTTAATTAATTCTTCTATATCAAAGGTAATATTATCAGCTTCAGAAAGTGTTACTGCTTGTCCTTTTACGGCTGTTATAACATCAGACATATAACTTGTATAATCTTTAACCTTTTCAAGCCAAGAGTCCATATCTTTTGCAATTTCATGATGGTCAGTAGAAGTTACTTGAGGATCATCAATAGAAGAATCATATTCAGAAACTAAATCCTTTAAACCTTCAACAGCACCAGAAATAGACATTATAGGAGTTTTTAAGTTATGTGCTATTCCACCAATTAATTGACCAAGGGAAGCCAAGCGTTCTTTTTCCATAAGCATACTCTGGTTTTCATGAATTTTTTCTATATTTTTAATAGTTAATTCTTGAATTTTATTGTAATAATATGATAAGTCACCAAATTCATCATTAGAAACGATAGGTAATATTCTATTTTTATCTTGTGATTCTGCATCTAGAATATCTTTTAAACTTGCAGTTGTCTTAATTAAATTATTTGATATATTTCTAGACCAAATATATAATAATATAGAATATACTACTAAAATTATAAGTATCAATTCAAAATAATAAATAAGTAATTCAGAATCTATAACAGGATATTTAAAACCAAAATACCAAGTATTGCCTTGAGAATCTTTCATATCAACAGTATAAAGTTGTTCATCTACACCAAAAGCTTCGTAAAGAATACCACCTGTTTTTTCATAAAAGAAATCCCTATATTTCAAAACAAAATCACTTATAGATCCATTAGGATTAGAAACATATATTTCTTCATCATTTGGAGTTATTATAAAATAATAATCAGAACTTGATTGTAAAGGAATTGAAGATAAAATGTCTTTTAATCCTTCAAGAGAAACATCTTCAGTATCAATTTTTGCCATTTCTATATAAGCCTTGTAGTAATTAGCAGTTGCAAAACCCTCTTGTTGTACAGCCTTTGAATATCCAATTAAAGAAATTACAATTAAAATAACAGTAATAAATGGAATCATCTGAAATAGCAAATTTTGAGAATTTGTTATACGATATCCAATATTTTTTTCATATGTTTTGCAAACATCATAAGTAGATAATATAACACTATAAAGCATTTTTTGAGTTCCTATTAATAAAATCATAGAAATAATAGAAGCTATAACTATAATCATTAAAGTAAACTTCAATATAGCAAAAGACGAAACAAGCATAATAAAATTAAATAAAATACCAATTGCAATTATTAAAATCATTTGTACAAAAAATACTTTATATGGAATATTTATACAATCTCTTCTAACATCTCTAATTTCAGAATATGATATTTTTTTATTTGAGTAATATTTTTGTAGATACTTAAAAATCCTTTTCATTAAAACAAAAAATGATAAAGTATGTAAAAATACACACAATACATAAGCAATCATATATTGCTGAATATGTGTAAGTTCAGGCAACTCTTTTTGAAAAGCAATTGTCTCTGAATAAGGCGGAAAGTTTTGAACAAGAGGCATTATATAATACACCAAACATACGGCAACAGCATCTACAACTAAAACCATTAGTAAAAACTTAAGTTTAAAATTTGTTACTTTCTTTTTTACATTATTTGTTTCTTTAACCAAGTTTAACATCTCCTTTGTAATTTTAAAATTTATCTCTTAATAAGTTTAATATAAATTTAATATATTCTATATCAATAGGTTTCCAATGTAAACCAATAGAATTTAAATTAGACACAGTTCTGTCTAAGGAAAAACTATTTAAATTACTTGCAAGTAAATATTCCTTAGTATATTCATTTGTATATTTACCTAAAGCCTGCATAAAATTATCCTCATCAACACATTTAATAGAAATTCCAAGCTCTAAGAGTAATTTCTTAAAATCAGAAAAAGTAAACATATTAGAATTAGCAATATGATAAATAGTATAGTTTAAATTTTCTTTAAGTAAAGCAAAAACAAAATCAGAGCATTCATCAACAGGACTAAGTTCTAAAGGCATAGACATAAAGTCAAATGGAATTATGCCATAATCCACAATAAATTTTAAGGCAGATAAAAATACATTTTGTTTTGCATTTTTTTGGAATACACCATCTTTAAGTCTAGGCATAATATTACCAACTCTAAAAATATTAGCATTTAAGCCAGATTTTTGTATAGCACATAAAATGTTTTTCTCAGCTTCAAATTTACTAATTAAATAAGGATTATTATCTAAATTTTGATGTATATATAAACTATCTTCATCAAATATATTTTCATTAATAGCATTTCCCTTAAAACCAACAATTGAAAGGGTAGAAATATGTGCCAAAGAAATCTTATCAGAACAAAACTTTATAAGATTATCAACACTTTCTACATTATCTTTTCTAATTTGAGTAGGTTTTACAAAATGGCGAACATTAGCAGCTGAGTTAATAACTGCGGTTACTTCACTTTTTATATGTTCATAAGTAGAAATATCTAATCCTAAATATTCTTTAGTTATATCACCATTTAAAATAGTAACTTTTTCTTTAATTAAATCTATTAAATTAGAATCAGATGAAAAATAAAATTTTATCATTGAAGCTAAACGTTTATCACCTGACAAATTAATTTTATTACGTATAACACAATATATTTTTTTTGTATCTTTATTTAAAAGCAAATTTTTCAAAAGATGAATACCCAAATATCCAGTAACACCAGTAATTAAAACACATTCTAAAGAAAATGGTTTGGTATCGTTTTTAATTACTGCATCTGAAATATGAGATAAATCTAACTTTAGTAAAGTTGCAGAATTTTTATTATCAATAAAATAAGCTAAATCCTTAATATTAGAATTATTATAAATATCTTGTATAGTTATTGGATATTGATTTAAGCTACTATAAAAACTAGTCAAAGCTAAAGAATCTATGCCTAAATCATCTATAAAATCATCAGTTACAGAAATAGTTTCTAAATTAACAAATTTTTTCAAAATTGATAATATATTTTTTTCTGTTTTTGTAGTAGGAGCAACAATAGTGTCCATAGAATGTGAAATATAATCTTTAGCATATTCTAATAATTTTTTTCTGTCAATTTTACCAGAAGAATTTCTAGGGAAATTTTTTAATTCTATAATCTTTTTAGGTCTCATATAAAAAGATATATTATTATTTATATAATTCTTGACATTGTATAAATTAATATTCTTCTCTTTTTTTACAATAAAAAGTACAATAATTTTTGTATTTTTAAATGGTACAGCAATTGGATAAGTATCAAAATTATCTCCAAGTAAATTTTGAATTTTATTTTCTACCTCATTTAATGCAACAAGATAGCCACCATTTACTTTAACAACATCATCATCTCTTCCTAAAAATTCAATTTCACCATTAAAGTTAATTTTTGCTAAATCGCCAGTCCTATAAGCATGAACATCTTTATTAACAAAAGGATGAAAAATTCGAACAAATTTTTTAGTTGTCTGTTCAGGTAAATTCAAATAACCTTTTGCAATATTTGTTATAGAATTATCATCTTCGTATATTATAAGCTCACCTTTAACATTAGGAGGCAATATTTCAAAATTTGAATTTACAACAGCAAGCCTAGCACCATAAATTGGTCTACCTATAGAAGTATAATTATTAGAAACTTCATTAGTAGTAATCATCTTACAAGTTGTAAACATAGTAGCCTCTGTAGGACCATATAAATTCAAAATTTTTAAATTAGGGTAAGCATTAAGTAAACTAGAAATAGTATTTGGCTTTAATGTTTCTCCTCCAGAACCTAAAATACGCAAACTAGATAAATTTGCTATACCACGCATATTTTCTAAAGCTATATGTTCAAGCCATTTTGGAATTAAAAATGAGCGAGTTACTTTATGTTTTTCTATTATTTCTAATACTTTCATTGGATTTAATTCATCATGTTTTTCAACTAAAACAAGTTTTCCACCAAAAAGTAAAGCAGTATATATATCAATTCCAGAAGCATCAAATGAATATTTTAATAAAGACATTGATACATCTTGAGAACTTGCATGAAGAATAGGGTCTTTACTAATAGAATACATTAATGAACATATATTTTTATGCATTACCATAGTACCCTTTGGGTTTCCAGTTGAGCCAGAAGTATAAATTATATAAGCTACATCTTCTGGTAAAATATTTATAGCAGTATTAATTGTTTCTGACAAATTAATAACATCTAAATTATAAATTGGAATAGAAACATCTATACAAGTACTAACACTAGAATTTGTCAAAATACAAAAAGGGTTACAATCTGATAATATATATTTAATTCTGCTTTCATTTTCATCAGGTAATATTGGAACATAACATCCACCAGCCTGCATTACAGCAAACATAGATACTATCATATCAATACTTTTATCAAAGAACAAAGCAACAGGAGAGCCTTTTTTAATGCCTTTTTGTATCAAGAAATTAGCAAGCCTATTAATTTTTTTTGCTAAGTCTTCATAAGTAATGGAATTATTACCACAAACAATTGCCGTATTATCAGGAAATTTGCAAGCCATTTTAGAAAACATATCTATAACAGAAAAATTGCAATTTGGTAAAGTACCAAAATTAAACAAATTATTAAAATAAGGCTTAACAAATTCTGGCAATAAATTTAATTGTTTTAAAGCTACTGTTCCAGATAAAACTTGATTAATTATATGAAAAATTATTTCATTCATTTGAATTATATCCTCTTTTGAAAAACAAGAAGTCCAATAATCATAAGAAAGTAATCTTTCATGATTTGGAAGAGTTAGATGAATAGTAAGAGGATTATTTTGTGTATTTAAAAAATACCAACAAAAATCTCCGGTGTCACCATTTGGCATTTTATATTCTAGTTCATTCACTTGGTATGAAAATCCTATTTCATACAAATTTGAATTATCATTTGAAGAATTATTATAAAAAGATTGTATTTTATGATAAGGAAAGTGACAATGTTTATAAATAGAAAAATTAGAAGATGCAATATTCTTACATAATTCTACAAAGCTAGAACACTCTGCTACATTAATATTTAATGGAAGAGTAGAGACAAAAAGACCAGCACACTCCATTTCTCCATATTTTTTTTGACGATTTAAAAAAGGAGTGCCAAAAACTAAAGAATCCCTACTATATATCTTAGAAAAATATATAGCAAAAATTGCTAAAAAGAAAGTATATTCTGTTATCCCATTAGAGTTACAGAAAGTATCTATTCCAGCAGAAATATTTTTTGGAATAGAAAAATTTAATCTATTTGAATTTTTATTAAAAACATTATATGAAGAAAAAATTTTATTTGAATTTATGTAAGAAACATAATCTTCCCAAAATTTAGAGTCAAGCATATAATGTTTACTATTTAAATAATCATGTTCACGGTTAATAAAATCTAAATATGCAGGTTTAGTATAATTATCTAAAGATTCACCATTTAGTAATTTAGTATAAATCTCTTTTATTTGTTCTGATACCTTAGTCATACTCCAACCATCTGCGATTATATGGTGAGTTTTATAAAAGATATATGTATATTTTGGAGTCAGTACAATTGAAAAAGAAACTAATAAATCAAATGATAAAGGTAATCTTTTATAATATTCTACATATTCTGAAATATCTTCTGAGTCAAATTTTTTAACCTCAAAAGTTCTTTCTGGAATTTCAGAATAATATTGGAAAAAATCAGAGCCTTTTTTTTCAAAGTGCAATTTAAAAACATCATTTTTTTGAAGAATAATGTTTAAAGTTTTTTGTAATAAATCAGTGTCTAAGTTACCTTTTAATCTTAAAGTTGCAAAAATATGAGTTACTGCTTCATTTTCAGAGCTTACATTTTGTAATTCTATAATATTCTTTTGTGGATTTGTTAAATTATAAAGAACCTTTTTCATGTTTTTTACCTCTCTAGATTAAAATTTTATTAAAAATATTATACATTGTAAATAAGAAAAAATCAATTTTTTTAGGGAAAAATAAAAAAATTTGGAAATCTTTGTTGTAAATTGGAAGTTAATATTATAAAATAGGAAAAAAAGGTTACTATTTAAGCCAAAACAGATTATTAAAATTAAGTAAAGACTATAACTTAGAAAATAAAAAAACATTTTATATATTTCATATTTGCCAAAAAAAGTTTAAATGGTAACCAAAAAAAGAAAGAAGGAAAAAAGATGGCAAAAAATGAAAATAGAAAAGTTTATGAATCAAGAAAAGTTAAAAACTACAGAGAACTTGTAGAATACTCATGTAAAGAATATGCAAACAATATTGCATATAAATACAAAAAAGACTATACTGCAAAAAAAGTAGAATACATAGAAAAAACATACAAACAAACAGGAGAAGATATTAAATTTTTAAGTACAGCATTACTTAATTTAGGGTTAGAAAACAAAAAAATAGCACTAATAGGAAATAATAGATATGAATGGTGCATAAGCTATTTTGCAATTACTTGTGGAAATATGGTAGTTGTACCTTTAGATAAAGCATTACCAGAAAACGAGATAGAAAATTTGCTAAAAAGAAGCGGAGCAGAAGCAATAATATGTGATAAAAAATACATACCAGAAATAATAAAATCAAAAGAAAATAATATAAAAATTATAATAAGTATGGACAACATAGAAAACAAAAACGAAGCTAAAACAAAAGATAACAATAAAACAATATATGAAATTGAAAAATTACTAAAAAAAGGAAAAGAGCTAATAGAAAACAAAGACACTAAATATGAAAATATAAAAATAGATGAAGAAAAAATGTCAATCTTGCTATTCACATCAGGAACAACTAATGTACCAAAAGCTGTAATGTTATCACAAAAAAATATATGTTCAAACATAAATGACATAGCATGTTGGGTAAAATTATACAAAACAGATACATTACTATCATTCCTACCAATACACCACACATTCGAATGTACAATAACATTTCTATATGGATTTTATAGTGGATGTCAAATAGCATTTTGTGATGGACTAAAACACATACAAAAAAATCTAATAGAATACAAAGTATCAGTATTTGTTGCAGTACCATTAGTATTAGAAACAATGTATAAAAAAATATTAAAAACAATAGACGAAAAAGGCAAAACAAAACTAATAGAAAAAATGATAAAAATATCAAGTACATTATTAAAATGCAAAATAGACTTAAGAAAAATAATATTCAAACAAATACTAGAAAATTTTGGAGGACACTTAAGAGTAGTACTATATGGTGCAGCACCAATGAATAAAGAAACAATAATAGGATTCAATCATTTTGGAATAGATTTAGTACAAGGATATGGCCTAACAGAAACATCACCAGTAATATCAGCAGAAACAGACAAAGAAAAAAGACCAGGCTCAGTCGGCCTTGCACTACCAAGCTTAGAAGTGAAAATAGAAAATCCAGACGAAAAAGGAGAAGGAGAAATAACAGTAAAAGGACCAAGTGTAATGATGGGATATTACCAAAATGAAGAAGAAACAAAAAAAGCATTAAAAAACGGATGGTTTAAAACAGGAGACTACGGATATATAGATAAAGAAGGATTTATATATATAACAGGTAGAAAAAAAGACATAATAGTTCTAAGAAACGGAAAAAACATATACCCACAAGAAATAGAATTCTTAATAAACAAAATTCCATATATAGAAGAATCACTAGTATATTCAAGAGACAAAAGCAATACAGATACAATGTTATGTGCAAAAATAGTATATAATCAAGAAGAAATAGAAAAAGTATTTGGAAAACAAGAAGAATCAGTATATAAAGAAAAAATATGGGAAGAAATAAAAAACATAAACAAAGAATTGCCAGTATATAAACATATAAAAAACATAACAATAACAAAAGAGCCATTAATAAAAACCACAACACAAAAAGTAAAAAGATATGAAGAACTAAAAATGGTAAAATAAAGAGCCATAGTTGCCAATGGTTGTCAATGGTTGCCAATGGGGACGGAGATAAATGGCAATATTTGGGGTGAACTTTGGGGACGTTCCTTAAAGTTCATTTTCTTGCATATCCCAAGATAGTAGTTAACTTAGAAATTGCTATTTTGGCCAGTTGATCTGGAAATATACGCAAAAAATGAACTTTAAGGAACATCCCCAAAGTTCACCCCAAATATTGCCATTTATCTCCGTCCCCATTGGCAACCTTTGGAACTTTTTTACAGTTTTACGTTTGTATTAAAAAATTCTCACATATGCAGTTTAAAAAAAGAAAATAATGTAAATAATAAAACAAGAGGTGTTTATTTTGAAAAGAAGAAAATATCAGAAAAAAAATTACTTAAAAAGAGTAATAATTGGGTTTATAATAGCAGTAATTATATGGATTTTAGCAATATATTTATACATAACATATCAAAATATAGAAATAAATAATAATAATTATCAAACCGAAAAACTACAATCCACAGAAAGTAAACAAACTGTGGAAAATGTAAAAGAAAACAGCACCAAAATTGCAGATACTTTAGAAAAAGTACAAGAAAGTGTTGTTGGAATATCAAAACTAAAAAATGTAGGTGGCTCAATATTTTCATCAAGTGATGAAGAAGAATTAGGTCTTGGAACAGGAGTAATTGTAAGTGAAAACGGATATATATTAAGTAATGAACATGTAACAGGTGAAAAATATAGTAGATGTTATATAACTTTAGAAAATGGAAAAAATTATAATGGAACAGTCGTGTGGAGTGATTCTAGCCTAGATTTGTCAATAACAAAAATAGAAGCAAATAATTTAGTAGCAATATTACTTGGAGATTCAAGCAAAATAAGAGTTGGAGAAACAGTATATGCAATAGGAAACCCTATAGGATTCGAATTCAGAAGGACAGTAACATCAGGAATAATAAGTGCAAAAAATAGAAGTATAAAGATAGAAGAAAATAATTCACAAAGTTATATGTCAGACTTAATACAAACAGATGCTACAATAAACCCCGGAAATAGTGGAGGACCATTAATAAATCCAGATGGAGAAGTAATAGGAATAAACACAGTAAAAATATCTTCAGCAGAAGGAATAGGTTTTGCAATACCAATAAATGTAGTAAAAAATGTAATAGAAAGTTTTAAAAATGAAGGAAGTTTTGATCAAGCAACACTTGGAGTATTTGCATATGACAAAGATGTAATAAAATATTTAGACTCTAATCTAAATTTTGATGAAGGAATTTACATTGCAGAAATAAACAAAAATAGTCCAGCAGAAAAAGCAGAATTAAAAGTAGCAGATATAATTTTGAGCATAGATAATATAAGTTTAACAACTATGAACGAATTAAGGGAATATATATATAGTAAAAAACCAGGAGATACTGTGACTTTAAAGATAAAAAGAGGAAAGATAAACAGAGAAAAAAATGTAACACTTGCAAGAAAGTAAATCATTAACAATAAAAAGAAGATGTACAAAAATGATAAAAAATTTTAGTACATCTTTTATAATTATAATATTTAACTTCACAATTAGAAAATAAATATTATTAGAAACTAGGATTTTAAATCAATAAAAAAGCCCAAAAACCAAATCATTCAAAATTGTCCATATTTTCTTAAAGTTTCTCTGCTTATATTTAATATTTTTTCCATACTTCTATAAGATACATTAAAATGTCTTAAGTATTTTACAATAATACTTAATTCATGTTTATTTTTTAGTAAATTTTCTATATTGATATTATTTACATTTATATAATTTTTTATAATCTCATCATTAGTTTCATTATCTACATCTATAAAAATATCTTCTGTTTGAATATTATCTGGCATATATTGTCGATTTTCAAGATAATTTGAAAACTTATAGTCCTCACGTTTTAAACAAATTCCAGCCTTCACAGGATTATTATAAATATAATTCATACAAGAATAAAATTGTTTTTCTGTATAAATTCCTTCACTTTTATATCGATCTCTAAATAAATATCCTACTCTATCATATTTTCTATTATAGTACTTTGCATATTTAGTATTTAACCTTTGCATGAATTTACTCAAAATTTGCGTATTGTTAGTATGTATAAGTAAATGGGCATGATTATTCATAATACAATATGCTATAACATTGACATCTAGAATTTGTTCTAATTCTTTAATTTTATTGATATAATAAATAATATCGATTTCGTAATTAAAAATATAACTTTTATTTAGCCCTTGAACCATAATATGAAAAAAAGGTGTTTTATTAATATTCCTAGGGGACCTTGACATAAATCTCTCCTTTACTAAATTTTCCCCTTATCTATAATAACACATCTTTTTTTGTTTTTAAAGGTTTTTTAAAAAATTGCCATTTATCTCCGTCCCCAATGGCACAATAAAAACAATAGAAAGTTGTTTTGCAGATGCAACAAATAATTTAGAAGAAATACTAGTCCACAAAAAGGAAAACGAAATAACAGGAGCACCATGGGGAGCAGTAAAAGGAATGAAAGTTGTAAAATGGGTTGGATAAAATCAATTCGAAGATAAAAATATGATGACAAAACAAAATATCCAAAATAAATTTAAGAATAAAAAAGTAGAAGTTTTAATAAAAATAAAACTTCTACTTTTCTTGGTTAAACAAAACTTGAATCAAGATTTTGCTTAAATTCTTTCATATTATTGTAATTATTAATCAAAGTATCCATTTGGTTGATAATTTTATTGGCTTCTTCAATAGAAGATACATTTTTAAGCTTATAAATTAAATTTTCAAAATAATCTAAAAGCTCATATTCTCCCTCAGAAGTAAACTCAAGCCTCCAATATGAAAAACTTTCGCCTAAAGATAAAGCTTGGGTAAAATTAGAAACATTAGCACTTTCTAAATTGTGCGTATATGAAAGAACATTGCGAGTTAAAAAAAATAAACTTATCAATAAAAAAATGCTAATAATAATAAAAAAAGAAAACCGACAAGTATTTTTTTCTTTCTCCATACAAACCAACCTTTCTATATTTAATAACAAAATTATAGCATGATAAAATTTAAAAGTCAACATAATGCATAATATAATCATTGTCATTTTGATCCATTACTAACAATTGCTGTTCAGTTAAGAAAAATATTTGCTGCTTACTATTTTGGCTATTCTATTAAATTAAAATTTCTTAATTTAAATAGAATAGCCATCCCCAACAATGACAATTCAAATAAATAAAAAAGTATTGACAAATTTAACTAATAAGTGCTATATTAACTACAAAGAAAAAGAAAGGGTGATAATATGGTACTTGATTATAAAGCTATTGGCAAAAGAATAAAATTAGTTAGAAATGATAAAAATATTTCCAAAAACGATATTGCAAAACAATTAAAAATAACAGAAAATGATTTAAACAAAATAGAACAAGGAAACATAGAAATCAATCTAGTAAACATAGTTAAACTTTCAGAAATTTTAGATATTAGCATTGACTATTTAGTAAAAGGAATAGAAAAAAAAGAAAACTTAAAAAAAGAATTTGAAAAAATATTAGATAAATGTACAAAAAAACAAGAAGAATTCATACTTGAAATTGCAGAGTTAACTACACAAATGAACTTATAATTCACTAATTAATAAAATTATAATAAAAAATTTTTATCACAAGTAAAAAAATTTATAACTTTACAAAAAATAAAAAATATTATAAAATCACTAAAAATAGTAACAAAACAAAAACAATAATAGGTGATATAAATGTATTTAAAAAGATTAGAAATGCAAGGATTTAAATCATTTGCAGATAAAACAGTATTAGAATTTAAAAGTGGAATTACAGGAGTAATTGGGCCTAATGGCTCTGGAAAAAGTAATATATCAGATTGTATTAGATGGATATTAGGTGAGCAAAGTATGAAATCCCTAAGGGGAGCAAAATCTCAAGATGTAATATTTGCAGGAACACAAAACAGAAAATCACTAGGTTTTGCAGAAGCATCACTTGTTTTTGACAACCAAGATGGAAAATTACCAATAGAATACCAAGAAGTCACAGTAACAAGAAAACTTTACAGAAGCGGAGAAACAGGGTACTATATAAATAAAGTTCCATGTAGACTAAAAGATGTACTAGAATTATTTATGGACACAGGAATTGGAAAAGATGGATATTCAATAATAGGCCAAGGAAAAATAGACGAAATTTTAAGCAACAAATCAGAAGATAGACGCCATATATTTGAAGAAGCAGCAGGTATTGTAAAATATAGAATAAGAAAACAAGAATCTGAAAAGAAACTAGAACATACAAAGCTAAACTTACTTAGAATAAATGATATTCTAACAGAAATAGAAACAAATTTAGAGCCATTAAAAATCAGTTCAGAAAAAGCAAAAACATATTTAAATTTAAGAGAAGAGTTAAAAAATATAGAAATAGGAGTATTTTTATACAATATAGATAAATACAAAGAGCAAATTGCAGAACTTACAAAAGATGAAGATATAATGCAATCACAATGTAATGATGAAGAAGGTAAACTTGAAAAAATAAAAATGCTAAAAGAAGAGCTAAAAAGCCAAATAGATGAAATTACAGCAAAAATAGAAGAAATTTCAGGTTTAGGGTTTGAAAGCAAAAAGGAAATAGAAGTACTAACATCAAATATAAATGTAGCAAAAACCAAAATAACAAATAACAAAGACAATATAGAAATGTTTAAAAAAGAGATAGAAGTAAATACTGCAAAACTAAAAGAATTAGAAGAAGAAAAAAATCAAAAAGAAGAAAAGAAAACAAACTTAAAAGAAAATAGAAAAAGATTTGAAGAAGAGTTAAACCAAAAAGAAAAAGAGCTAGAAGAAATAACAAAAACACTGTCTGCAAAAGAACTAGAAATAGAAGAAAATAAAAAGAAAATAGAAAATATGCAAGACAAAAAATATGAAATTCAATCAAATCTTAGCACAAAACAAGCAAACTTCCAAAATAATGAAAAAAGACAAAATCAAATAAAACAAGAAATAGAAACAAACATAATAGAACAAGACAAAATAAGAATGCAAAAAGAAGAAATATCAAAAGAATTTTATGAAATAGAACTTTCAAGAAATAACAAAATAAAAGAAAAAGAAGAAATAGCAAATAAAAAAGAAGAAGCCGGAAAAAAACTAAAAGAATATGAAATATTAAAAAATAACCTAGAAAATGATTTAAGAATAAAAATATCAAGACAAAAATTTCTTATAGAAACAGAAAAAGAAAAAGAAGGATACATAAAAAGTGTAAAACAACTGCTAAAAGATTGCAAAACAACAAAAGAGCTAGGTGAAGGAATGTGCCGGAGTAATTGCAGAAATAATAGATGTAAAAGAAGAACTTCAAACAGCAATAGAAATAGCCCTAGGTGCAAGTATGCAAAACATAGTTACAAAAACAGAAGAAGATGCAAAAAAATTAATAGAATACTTAAGGGTTAACAACTTAGGAAGAGCATCATTTCTACCTATATCATCAGTTAAAGGAAAAAAATTAGAAAAATTTAAAACACTAAAAAAAGGTATAATAGGAATAGCATTAGATTTAGTAAAATATGATAAAAAATACGAGCAAATAATGCAAAGCTT
This sequence comes from uncultured Clostridium sp., assembly GCA_930989765.1. Classification (GTDB taxonomy): domain Bacteria; phylum Bacillota; class Clostridia; order TANB77; family CAG-508; genus CAG-269. The sequence continues at coordinate 64,897 of CAKNNA010000002.1, forward strand.
ACTTGGAAGAACAGTAATAGTAGATGATATGAATACAGCAATAATGCTTGCAAAAGAAAATAACTATTCATTTAGAATAGTAACAAAAGAAGGAGACATAATAAACCAAGCAGGGGCAATTACAGGAGGCTCTATTAGCAAAAAAACAGTAAATATTTTAGGAAGAACAAAAGAAATAGAAAGACTTGGAAACGAAATAGAAGATTTAAAAGCAAAAATAGAAAAAATAGAAAAAGACGAAGAAGAATATACAAATCAAGTAGAAGGCACACTAGAAATTGCAGAAAATATAGAAAGCAAATTACAAGAAATAGAAATAGAATATGCAACTAAAAAACAAAAAATAATTTTAGTTGATGAAAATATTGAAAAAATAGAAAAAAGAATAAATATTTTAAAACAAGAACAAGAAGAAATAAAAAATGAACAAGAAAAAATAATAAATATGCAAAAAGAAATGCAAAATGAGCAAGAAGAAATAACAGCTAATCTAGAAATATTATCAAAAAAAGTAGCAGAATATTCTGAATTAAACAAAGAAAGCCAAGAATATATAGATAATTTAAATTCTGATATAACAAACTTAAAAATATCTGTTACATCATTTGATGAAAGCAAAAATTCAATAGAAGAAATACAAGAAAGAATAGAAAAAGAAATAGAGCAAAGCAAAAAAAATATTGAAAACAAAAATCAAGAAATAGATAAATCAACTAAAGAAAATATAATGCTAGAAAACGAAATTAATAAAACCTACGAAAAAATAGAAAACATTAAAGAAGAAGTATCAAAAAGCAGTTCTAAAATAGAAAATTTGAAACAAGAAAGACAAGAAAAAAATGAAAAAATATCAAAACAAGAAGAAGAAATAACAGAAAAATTTAATATAATAGAAGACTTAAAAGCAAAACTTGTAAAACTAGATGTAAGAAAAACAAAACTTCAAGAAGACATAAATGAAATTATAAATAAAATGTGGGAAGAATATGAACTTACTCCAAATACTAAAACAGAATATGAAAAACCAACAAATGTCCAAGAAGCAGTAAAAAAAGTAAATTATTTAAGAGAACAAATAAAAAACTTAGGCAGTGTAAATATAGACTCAATCGAAGAATACAAAAACTTAAAAGATAGATATGATTTCATGAGTGAACAAAGATTAGATTTAGAAAGCACAATGAGTAAATTAAGAAAAATAATCTCAGAAATGACACAAATAATGAAAGAACAATTTAAAGAAAAGTTTAAAATGATAAACAAAAACTTCAATGACAGCTTTAAAGAATTGTTTGGAGGAGGAAAAGCAGAATTAAAACTAGAAGACGAAGAAAATCTTTTAGAATGTGGAATAGAAATAACAGTAGAGCCACCAGGAAAAAAATTACAAAGTATGACTTTGCTTTCAGGTGGAGAAAAAGCACTAACTGCAATAGCACTATTATTTGCAATTCTAAGAATTAACCCATCACCATTTTGCGTATTAGACGAAATTGAAGCAGCACTTGATGATGTTAATGTTTACAGATATGCAGAATACTTAAAAAAATTTGCCAAAGACACACAATTCCTAGTTATTACTCATAGAAAAGGAACTATGGAAGTTGCAAATACAGTTTATGGGGTAACTATGGAAGAAAGCGGTATTTCTAAGTTATTATCTATTAAACTAAACTAAGTATATTATTTAGAACTTTGGGGATGTTCCTTAAAGTTCATTTTTTTGTGATTCGTGGTCTTAAAATAGACCGCTGGAAAAAGACAATATATATAATTTAAAAATATAAACGGCTCCTTCCATAGCATAAGAATTTCTAAGTAATTTTTTTGGCACCCTTTCTGCATAATTTTCGTATAACGAAAATTTCCGAACATTTTCCAAAAAAATTACCTAAGAAATTCTAATGCTATTCCAGTCGCACATTTATATTTTTAAATTATATATATTGTCTTTTTCCAGCTTCTCTATATTTTTAATTTATACTCATTATTTATATTGATAAGTGTAAATTTAATATTATTCAATTTATAACAGTCATTTTTCTCCGTTCCCATTGGCAAGATAGGATATTCTTAATCCACAATATCCATAAACTCATACTTTCTAGCATAATCTTTATTTACATCATCAGCCAAATAAACCTCTGATTTATTACTTTTCAAAAATTCAACTATTTGGTAAACATCAATCCAAATTTCATTAGGGCTATCGACCTGAGATTCATCAAAAATTAATTGCATTCCAAAATGTAAATGTGGAACATTAATATTATTTACATTTTCTTTTATACTATAACCAGTCATGCCAAGATAACCAATAACATCACCAGCATTTACAGTATCACCTTCTTCCAAAGAAGAAACATAAGGGTGGTCTTTTCTTAAATGTGCGTAGTAATAATATCTTTTTTTATCAAAACTCCTAATGCCAATACGCCAACCACCATACTGATTCCAACCAAGATGTTCAACAATCCCGGATTCTACAGCAACAATTGGAGTTCCAATACTACCCATTAAATCATTTCCCAAATGAGTTCTTTTGAAACCGTAAGACCTAGAATTACCAAAATCATCATAATGAGAAAAACCATAATTTTTAGCAATGGGAAGAAATGCTTTTAAACCATATTTATTTTGAAATTCTAAAATTCCTGCTTCATTTAAAGTTTGGATGGAATATTCACCAATAAATCCACCCAAAACAGCAGAGTATGCTTCATAATAATAATCGTAATATTTCATGGACTGAGTAATACTTGAAATTGTTTTGCCATTTTGTAGTTCAAAGACTAATTCATCTAACTGAGCTTTTTTAAAATTTTTAAAATTACCAGAGTTTTTAGCAGCTAAAATTGCCAAAAGTTCTATCCAATTATATTTAATTTCAGAATTATTACTATGTGAATCAATATCGAGTTTAGCAGTCAATTTCATAGCTTCACAAGGTACATTAAAATCTACCCATTTGATAAAATCTTTTTTTGAGGCTTCATTTTCTTCATTATTTTCAATAGCTGTATCTGCAAAAGTAAAATATAAAAAAGTGGAAATTAGTAGAACAATTATTAAAATAGATATAAAAATAGACCTAAAATTCACTTTAAAAGAAAAAACAAACATATAATAAAGCCTCCTATAAAAAAATTAAAAAATAACATAAAGTTATAAGCAAATTTATAAAATAATAAAGTAGCTATAAATAATATATGAAACAAAAAAATAAATAGAATAGGGATATATATATTAGGGATACGAATATTACAAAAATATTACAAAAATATTACAAACAAATTAAATTGCTCGAGAAATGTTGTAAAAAATAAAAAACTATAATATAATGAAAAAGAAAAATATTTTAAACAAATGAGGGGAGATAAAATGAATTTGAAACTAAATAATAATTTAAAAATTTTGTTTATAACAATTTTATGTATGTGCATTTTATTAGGACTTACAACAGAAATTAAAGCTGCAACATCATTTACGACAAAACTTACAGCATCAAAAAGTCAAGCAGTTGCAGGAGATGAAATAACAATAGGAATAACAATATCAGATATAAATGTAGGAAATGGAATACAAGCAATTCAAGGTAAATTAACATATGATACAGAAAAATTAACATATAGCAGTATAACTGCAAGCAATGGTTGGGGATCACCTGTTTATAACCCAGAAAATGGAATGGTTGTTGTAGAAAGTTCAAACTATGTAACACAAGAACAAGAAATAATGAAAGTAACATTTAAAGTAAAAGAAGGCGTAGAAGCAGGCTCAGCAAAAATTCAATTCCAAGAAGTACAAGCAAGTGATGGCGAAATCATGGCAGATGGATCTACATCAGTGACATCAATAGATATAAAATTAGCAAGTTCAGAGGAAGATGAAAACAATAACACAAATGATACAAACCAAGCAGGAAATAATGGCACAAACGATACAAATCAAACAGGAAACAATAACACAAACGATACAAACCAAGTAGGAAATAATAATACAAATGATACAAATCAAGCAGGGAATAACAACATAAATAATACAAGCCAAACAGGAAAAAATAATTCAAACAACAATAGCTTAAGAAATAATTCATCAAACAATGGAAGCTTAAACAAACAAACTACAGCAAATAATTCATTACCAAAAACAGGTATAAGCAATACTATTGCAATAATAGCAGTAATAGTTGCAATTATTGGAATTATAAGTTACTTAAGATATAAAAAATATAGAGGAATAAAATAATATAATCTAAATAGTGCTAGTAAAGCAAAAGTGAAAAAAAGCTTTACTAGCACTATTTACATTTTTCATAAAAAATATAGACTATTACTTTAAAGAGGAGTTAACTAAATTAATATATAAAAACATAGAAACAAAGTAAATAAAAAAGTTCTATGCTTTTTTTAGCAGTAAAAAACCTAGAATCCCGGTAAAATAACACAAAAATTGTGTATATGTAATCTAAATGTAACAAAAAAATAAAATTTGAAATAAAAGAAAAGAAACTGTAAATATCCGTAAAGTAGAAAATAAAATATAAGGTTTAAGTAGAAAAAAGAACAATTGAAAAAAATATATAAATATGAAATAATTTTGGCAAAATAAGTAAAATAAAAACCTTGTAAAATAAGAGGAGGAACTAGCATTGAAAAAAAAATTGAAACAATTCGCAATAATAATTATTATGCTTTTTAGTATAATTACAATTCATGAATCAAAAAGCCAAGCAGTAAGCAATTTAAACGACATTCAAAATAGTATACAATTGAATAATTCAGTTCCAATAACAAATGTAAAAAAACAGCTAAAGCAAATGCCATCAAAATTTATAAAACAAACAGGCAATGGCATTCAAAATAAATTTAATTTAAGAGAAAATATGGATATCGAAATAAAAGACCAAGGAAATACAAATAATTGTTGGATTGCATCAACAAATACATCACTAGAAACAGTTATAAATAAAACAAATGGGACAAATACTGTCTTACAAGAAAAAAATGTAGAAGAAGCAACAGATGATTTATATGTAAAGACAGATGGAATGGGAAATGCGCTAATGGTATTAGGTTACTATACATCAGGAAATGAGCCAATAGACACAAATAACAATAAAGTAAATGTAGATGTAGACGAATATAGAGTATTTCCATCAATATACAAAAATAAAACAGAAGAAGGTAATTTAGAATATACAAATACAACAGCATTTTTTGGAAGAGAATATTATACAGAAAGCCAAGTGGAAGAAATAAGGAATGAAATAAAATATCACATATTAAACTATGGAGCAGTAACTGCAATAACAAGTAGTTCATCAATGCAATATTACAATAATTCATCATACTATTGTGATAATTTACTATCAAAAATAGACCATCAAATAACTATAATAGGTTGGGATGATAATTACCCAATAGAAAATTTTAACAGTAACCATAGACCAAGTAAACCAGGTGCATATATAGTACAAAATTCATATGGAGATGAAATTTTTGATGGAGGAATAATGTACATATCATATGAAGATGCATTTATAGAAGGACAAGTAATAGGAGTTACAAAAGTTGAAAATAAAGATTATTTAAATTTATATCAACACGATGAATTAGGAGTAAATGGAAGTATGGGATTTACTCAAGACATATATGGAGCAAATGTATATAAAAGAGATACAAGCCAAACAGAATATTTAGACAAAATAGGTATTGCAGTTTTAGCAGATACTAAATGTGAAATATATGTAAACCCTAGAAGCTCTGAGCTAGATAAAGATAAATTAAATAAAATAGGAGAAATAACACTAGATGCAGGTTACAAAACATATAAACTTCAAAATCCAATAAAATTAACAGGAGAAGAATTTGCAATAGTCGTAAAATATGAAGCAAATGAAGATAATATAGCATATGTAGGTATAGAATATAATGACAATGCAGCTTGGCAAAAAGCAGAAAATTCCAGCAAAGAAAGCTATCTATCAACAAATATGCAAAACTATGAAGATATGACAACACTTGGGGAAATAGCAGAAAATGTAGAAACGGCAAACCTTTGTATAAAAGCATTCACAACTACAAAATCTAGAAATTATATAATTACAGATGAATATGTAAAAAACATAAAACCAGAAACTACAATAGAAGAATTCAAAAATAACTTAGAAAAAACTATAGAAATAGAAAACGAAGAAGAAACAAATTTAATAAAAACTGGAATGAAGGCAAAAATAGATGGAAAAGAATATACATTAATAGTTGTAGGAGATATAGATTGTGACGGAAAATTAACACTAATTGATTTAGCAAAAATAAAACAACATTTAGTTGAAATAAACAAATTAGAAAATGAAAGATTGCAAGGAGCAGATATAAATTTAGACAATGAAATAAATCTTGTCGATTTAAGTAGAATAAAACAAGCCTTAGTAGGTTTAAAGGAAATATAAATTTACTAAATTGCAAGGTTAAAATAAGAGGTGGATGGATATGAAAAAAACAAAAATGTCAAAATCCTTAGAAAAAGTATGCACACAAAGACATTTGAAGAAGAAAAATAATTTAATATCAAAAACAAATAAAATCTCAAAAAGTAATATACTAGCTGTTATTATAATAATGGTTTTGACTATAATAAAAATTTCACTACCATTAGAAAGCTTAGGAGCTGACGAAACAGCAGACCTTGAAATTTCAAGTAAAGAACAATTAGAAGCTTTTAGGGATTCTGTTAATAGTGGAGAAAGCTATGAAGGAAAAACAGTAAAATTAATGGCAGATATTAATTTAAATGGGACTTCATGGAATCCAATAGGAAACGAAACTTACTCATTTGATGGCACATTTGATGGACAAGGATATACTATAAGCGGAATGCAAATAACAAATCCAAATTATACTTATGTTGGATTGTTTGGTAATAGTTATAAAATAAAAAATCTAAAAATAACTAATTCTAGTATAAGTACAAATTTTACTACACCAATTCAACAAAATGTAGGAATTATTAGTGGAAAAATAATTTCTATGGAAAATTGTTATACCGAAGGTTGCAAAATAACAATTCAAGATATAGAACTTCCAAATGAAACAGTAAATACAGTTGCATTTTATATTGGAGGACTTGCAGGAAACATGAGCAAAGGAGGCATATATGATAATGAATTATATGCTAAAAATTGTGTAAATAATACGGTAATAGATGTTAATAATATACAAAATAGATTAGTAAATACATATATTGGAGGAATAATTGGATCAGGAACAGGAGAAATAACAAATTGTATAAATAATTCAGAATTAAGTATTGATACATATGCAAATAGTATAGGTGGAATTATAGGAGTTTTTCAAAACGGAAGTATAAAATATTGTTATAACATTGGAAATATTACAGCAATTGGACAAGGATCAAATTCTACATCAGGAACAGGAGGAATTTCAGGAGTAGTAAACAGTAATATGGATGTAACAATTTCAAACTGTTATAATAAAGGAAATATAAGTTCAAAAGGTAAGGAAGATAATGTTAAAAATGGAGGGACAGGAGGAATAATCGGAAATAGTCGTGGAGAAAAAATAAAAGTAAGTAATAGTTTTAATACAGGCCTAATATCAGGAACAGGAAATCAATACACTGATCAAGAACAAGGGGGAATAACTACAACAGGTGAACTAGGAGTAGGTGGAATAATTGGAAACAATGGAGGAAAAGACGGAAACCCTATAGGCTCACAAATAGAAAACTGCTATAATATAGGAGAAATTTCAGGAGACGATAATAATAAAAATTTTAAAGGTAATATAGTAGGAAGCAATAAAAACAAAGGAACAATAAGAAATTGCTATTATAAACAAGGAAGCCAATATGGAGGATATGGAGAAAATCTAAGCACAGAAACAGTAGAAATTACAACAAAAACAGAAAGTGAAATGAAAACAGAAGAATTTGTCAATTTGCTTAATGCTGGAGGAAATGAATTCTATCTAGACACAAATAACACTAACGACGGATACCCTATTTTTAAAGATATAACACCACCTAGCCTAATAGTAAAATACAGTGAAACAAACACAACAGACCAAGATGTAACAGTAACAATAACATCAAACGAAGAATTGCAAGCTTTAGAGGGCTGGACACTATCTAGCAATAAATTAACACTTACAAAAACATATCAAGAAAACACAGAAGAAACAATAGAAGTAAGTGATTTAGCTGGAAATAAAGTAAGTGTAAAAATAACAATAACAAATATTTTCAAAAATACAACCATAACATTTAAAGATGTAAATTTATATAATGCAATTAAAACATCACTAGAAGGAAAGCTTGTATCAAAAGATGATAATAATTTGCAATTAACAATATCATATCAAAATTTAGAAGAAGTAAAAAAATTAGAACTAATACAAAAAGATATACAAAATATTGAAGGATTAGAGAATTTTAGCAATTTAGAATATTTAGATCTAAGCAATAACAATATAAACAACATAGACAGTATATGCGGACTTCAAAATATAAAAACATTAAATTTAAACAATACAAAAGTAACAAATGAAGGAATAACAAAGATATCAAACTTAACAAACCTAGAACAATTAGCAATAGGTTATACTAAAATAACGAATCTTGAACAAATAACAAGCTTAAACAAATTGAAAACTCTAACAATAAAAGGAAACAATGTAGAGAATATAGCACCAATATCAAGCTTAGAAAACTTAGAACAATTAAATATATCATACAACAATTTAAACAATATAAAACCACTTGCAAATTTAACAAAGTTAAAAGTATTATGGTGTGAAGGAAACAAGTTAGAAACAATGGATGAAATACTAAATATGGTAAATTTAGAAGAGCTATATTTAAGTGGAAATAAGCTAAAAGAAATTGCAGATATAGAACAATTAACAAAATTAACTAGCTATGATTTTTCAAATCAATCAATAGAATTAGATGTAATTGGAACTCCATATGACGAAGTAAAAATAGCATTACCAAATATTATAAAACAAGCTCAAGATGAAACAAGTAAACTTTACTCAGAAGAAAAAGAAAAGATACAAGGCATAAATTGCCAAGTAAATATAGAAGAAAATACAGTAACATTAAAACCAATTGATGCAGCATATATTACAATACAAGTAATAATAAATGGAGGAAAATTAAATGGAAGTACAATAACACTTCCTGGAACAACAATAGATTATGGAGTAATAGATGAACAAACTGGTATTTTTACACCTATAAGCAATAACATAAAAATAAATGAAGATGTAATAGCAAAAGTAATAACAAATAGTACAGGTGTAATATTAGGAAAAGAAACAGAACACACATTTATAGAAAATGATGAATACCAATTTTCAATAACAAATGCACAAGGAGAAGAAGAATACTTACTTGCAACTGTAGACTTCATAGATAAAATAACACCAGAATATACAATAGAATATAGTACAAAAGAACCAACAAATGGAAATGTAAGAGTCACAATAAAAGTAAATGAACCATTAGAAGATTTTTATTATACAGAAGATGAAGAAGGTAACATCATAAGAGATTGGGAAATATCAGAAGATAAAATGACAATATCAAAAGAATTTGACAATAATATAGAAACAACAATATTAATATCAGATGAAGCAAATAATGCAGTAGAAATACCAATAAATATAACAAACATAAAAAAAGAAAAACCAGAAGCTGCAAAATTAATAATAAAATACAATAATTCAGAAGGAGAAAACTATATAAATAGTAGTTGGACAAATAAAGATATATATATATCAATTGATAACACCAGTATAAAAGAAGGTCTTACAGCAACATATACAATAAACAATAGTGAAGAATATAATCAAGAACAAACAATAACACAAGAAGGAAAATATACAGTAAAATTAATAACAAAAGATAGCGTGGGAAATAAGAGCGAAAATACATATCAAATCAATATTGATAAAACAAATCCAGAAATAGGAAGTATAACATTTCAAGAAAATAGTATAAGTGGAGAAGAAATAGAAAATAATCAAATAACAAATCAAAATGTATATATATCTTTTAAAGAAGGACAAGACATCTTAAGTGGACATAAAGAAACAGTATATATAATAGATGGTAAAACACAATATGATGAATCATATATCTTAAGAGAAAATGGAAATCATAAAATAGAATTAATAACAAAAGACCTAGCGGGAAATGAAAGTAAAGAAGAATATAATATAACAATAGATAAAGAACAACCAATATTAGAAATTAACTATATAAAAAATGTAGACAATACTGTAACAGTAAATATATCTGCTAATGAAAAAATAAAAAACATTTCAGGATGGAATATGAATGAAGAACAAACAGCAATTTATAAAACATATATTGAAAATACGCAAGAGACAATTACAATAGAAGACCTAGCAGGAAATATTAAAGAATTAGACATACAAATAGAAAATATAGAGAATGTAGAAGGATTAATATCACTAGTAGATTATAGTACAACAGAAAAAACAAACCAAAATGTTATAGTAAGTATCATAGCGAACAATGAATTAGAAGCAATAAATGGATGGAACCTAGACAGCACAAAAAGAAAAATATCAAAAGAATATGAAAAAAATATAACAGAAAATATTCAAATTCAAGATATATATGGAAATACAAATGATGTGGAAATATCTATAAATAATATAGACAAAGAAGCACCTATAGTAGATATTTCATATAGCAATAAGCAACCTACCAACAAAAATGTAACTGTAACAATAACAGTAAATGAAGAAGTAGAAGAAATAAGTGGTTGGAGACAAGAAGGAAATAAATTAACAAAAACATATGAAACAAACACCAATGAAATAATAAAAATAAAAGATAAAGTAGGCAATATAAAAGAAGAAAAAATAACGATAGAAAATATTGATAAACAAGCACCTATATTGCAAATAGACTATAATACAACTGAAGAAACAACCAATCCAGTAATAGTAAAAATAACTGCAAATGAAAAGATAAGAAAAATAAATGGATGGGATATAAGTTCTGACGAAATGAAATTAACAAAAACATATAATGAAAATACAAAGGAAAATATCACAATACAAGATTTAGTTGGAAATACACAAGAAATCATTATAAATATCCAAAATATAATAGAAAAACAAGAAGAACTAAAAACAAATTATGATATATCAGAACAAGGATATATAAAAAAAGTACTACCAAATACAACACTAGATGAATTCAAAAACAATTTTAACAAGCAAATAGAAATACAAGATACAGATATAATAAAAACTGGAATGATTTGCAAAATAGAAGGAAAAACATACACAATAATTGTAACAGGAGATATAAATGAAGATGGAAAAATAAATATAATGGATCTAGTAAAAATAAAAAGACATCTAGTAAATCTAAAAGATAGTATACTTTTAAATGAAAATTTAAAAGCAGCAGATATTAACTTAGATGGAGAAATAAATCTACTAGATCTAGTAAAAATAAAAAGAATTATTACAGGAATAGAAAATATAGAAGAATAACTTTTATAAATCTATAAATTTGTAGACAAGTAGAATATAAAAAAGGAGAAAAAAATGTTTATTAAAAAAATAAAAAATAATATTAATTTAATATTGATTGTATTTTTATTTCTGCTACTAATATATCCAAATCTTAGTAAAGCAACAGAATTTAGTTCACTACTAGATAATAAGATAAGAGCAAATAGAGCACTTGATATATATAATTCTTTAAAAGTATGGAATAATGGAAGTAGTATCAGTGCAAGTCATTCAGTAACTTTAATAAACGGATATGTAAAGACAGTTTTTAAAGCAACTCAAGATGGAGTAAGTTTAGGACAGAAAACTTCGACAACTGGAGGAGTAACTTTTGCTAAATCAAAATCACCAGGTAAACATACTATAACTGTAACAGCTAAAGCATTTCGAAAAAGTGGAAAAAGCACTGTTAGTTTACAACTTAAAAGTAAATCATATACTTATACAGTAGCATCATCAAGTGGTGGAACAACAAAACCTACAACACCTCCAGAAGATACACCATATAATCCAACTCCAATAATACCAGCAGATACAACAAGTCCAACAACAAATATAACAGCAGATGTAGGGCAAAATACTGAAACAAATAGCTCGCAAATCAATTACACAATAACATTTTCAGAAACAGTAACAGGCTTCGAACAACAAGATGTAACAATAAATAAAGGAAAAATAACAAATTTTTCAGGTCAAGGAACAACATATAACCTAACAGTAGAAACAGATACAGATACAAACTACACACAAACTGTACAAATAAACGCAAATGTATGTCAAGACGCAGCAGGAAATGGAAATACAGCAAGCAATAGCTACAGTATAAACATAGACAGAATAAAACCAGAAGTAAAAATTCTAGGAAACAGTGAAAAAGAAGCAGTAACAGAATACATAAAACAAATATACCAAAACACACTATCAAGACAGCCACAAGAAAGCGATATACAATCACACTTAATGGTATATGTAGGAGCAAAAGACCTAACTAAATTATCAAAAGATATAATAGCAAGCCAAGAAGCAAAACAAAAAATAACAAATAATACAGATTATGCAAAAGCAATGTATAAATCTATATTAAACAGAGACCCAGACTCAACAGGGCTTGAAAACTGGAAACAAAAAATTGACGAGCAAGGAATAGAAAAAACAATAGAAGAATTTTGTACATCACAAGAAGTACAAAATGTATTTAAACAAATAAAAGAAAAAGCAAAAACTAATATAATTTTAAACAAAAATGATGAACTAACAATAGTATTTGGAGCAACAGACGAAAAATATAATAGTTCAAACATAACAGCAAATGACATAATGGTAAAAACAGGAGAAACGGTAATAACACCAAGCAAAAAAGAATTAACAAAAACCCAAAAAATAGACAAAGGAGAAGCATACATATTAACACTTGGAGGAATAACAGGAAATGGAGAATTATCAATAACAATACCAACTGCAAAATTCCAAGATGTAGCAGGAAATGTAAATGATGAAAAAAGTAGTAGTGAACAAGAAGAAACCAAACTAAATGTAATAGTAGACAATACAAAACCAGAAGTAAAGAAAGCAAGTCTAACAGGTGCAAATGGAAACGGATATGTAAAAAATGGAGATACAATAAAACTAAACCTAGAATTTTCAGAGCCAATAGCAAGTGGACTTAAAGTAAAAATAGCAGGAAGAGATGCTACGGTTCAAGGTTCAGGCACAACATATACAGCAAGCTTACAAATCCCATTAAAAGAAATAAGTCTTAATGAAGGAGAAATAAGTATAGAAATAAGTGGTTACACAGATGAATCAGGACTAGTAGGAGATACTATCACAAAAACAACAGACAGTAGTAAAATAATATATGACAGAACAGCACCAACAATAAATTCAATATCACCAAATGGAAACACTACATGGCAAAAAGTACAAAAAACAGTAGTATCTGCAAGTGATAATCTAACTTCAAATGACAAAATAATAGGAAAATATGTATTTGTACCAGAAGGAGAGTCAGTTGCAGACATCGAAAATATATTCCAAAATAACAGCGAAATAGTAAAACAAGATGGAACAGGAAAATATATTTTATATATCCAAGTAGAAGACTTAGCAGGAAACACGCGCCTAGCAGTAACAAATCCATTTTATCTAGATAACCAAGTTACAGAAGCTGGAAAAATAAAAATAACAAAAGATTCTAAAACAGGAGAAGAACTAGTTCCAACAGAAAAAACAGATACAGAAGGAAATAAATACTATGAAATAACTTATACAAATAAAAATTTATATATAACAAAAATAGATGGAAAAGATGATGAAAGTGGACACAAAAGCACTATATATGAAGTAAATAAAATTTTAGCAGATGGAACAAAAATATCAGTAGGAACACCTAGTATAGAAGATACAATAATAGAAACAGCAGGAGATTATGAAATAATAGTTACAACAAAAGACAACTTAGATAATATTGCTAAAAGAAAATACAAAATTCATATAGACAGAAGCGGACCACAAATAACAATTACTCCAAATGGAAATAGTGGATATGAAAAAACAAAAGTTGTAACTGTAAATGCTCAAGATATATCAGATGTAAATACTCAAATTTCATACTCTATAGTAAAAGAAGGAGAAGAGCCTACATATAATAAAACAGTAGTAAATGGGGGAACAATTAATATAAGTGGATTAACAGGAAAATATTATATATATGTAAAAGCACAAGATAAATCAGGAAATGAAACAATAGTAAAAAGTAATCCATTCTATTTTGACAATAGTGTAACAACCATAGGAAGTCTAGAAATGAAAGAAAATGACAAAGACGGAAAAGAATATGTAGACAATACCTTTACAAAAGAAAATGTATACTTAAAAATAAAAGACCATGGAAAAGACGAAGAAACAGGAAGTGCAACATCAACATATAAAATAGTAAAACAAAATGAACAAGGTAATGATACAGTAATAGGAGAATACACAAACGAAAGTACAGTTTTACAAGAAGAAGGAATATATAAAATAACACTAACAACTAAAGACTCATCTGGAAACCAAGGAAGTAAAACATACACAGTAAAAATAGACAAAACAGCACCTACAATAAAATTTGAAGGGCTAGAAGACTATGTAACAATAGGTGCAATAACAGTAAAAATAACAGATGAAAAAATATCAGCAAGTGGAGTAAATAGAGAAAGTCTTAAATATTACTGGACAAGAAGTACAAAAGAACCATCAAAAGAAGATTTTGAAGGAACAGATGATAAAGGATTTAGAGGTAAATTAAATGGAGAACAATCACTAGTAAAAGTACCAGATAATATTTCAGGAATATGGTATTTATGGATACTTGCAGAAGATAATGTAGGAAATATATCAATAAAAAGCAATGTAAAAATAGAAGATGATGGAAATGTATCATATGTAGACAATGAAGCACCAGTTGCAGGAACACTAGAAATGAAATTAGAAAATAATGAAGGGGAAGAATATATACAAGATACATTTACAAACAAAAATGTATGGATAAATTTACAAAATGGATATGATGCAGATAGTGGAGTAAAACAAAATACATATATTATAAAAAAAGACGGAAACACTATTAAACAAGACCAAACAGGAGAAAACACACTTACAGAAACAGGAATATATGACATCATAATAACAACAATAGACAACCAAGAAAATAGTAGTACAAGAGAATATAAAATAAAAATAGACAAAAATGGTCCACAAATAGCATTTAATCCAAATGGAAATGAAGCTTTCTATAAGAAAAATGAAATACAAGTGCAAGTAACAGAGCCAGAAACAGAAAGTGGAGTAAATGAAGCTTCTATTGTAATTAAATGGATAGGATATAATCCAAAAACATATAAGTCAATAGATGAAGTTATTTCAAAAATAGAAGAAATACAAGAAAATGTGCAAGAAGAAAAATTAAAAGAAGAACTAGCAAAAATAGAAATATACTATGAAGATGCAAAACAAGAAAACGGAAAAATACAAACACCAGAAAATGCAACAGGAATATATCACTTATATGTATATGCAGAAGACAATGTAGAAAATAAAACAATAAAAATCTCAGAAAGTTTTTCATTAGACAACAAAGAGCCAACAAAACCAGATGCATATGCAACAATAAAAGTACAAAAAGGAACAAAAGAAGAAGAAGTAAATTACTATGAAGAAACAACAAATAAAACAGTATATGTATATGCTAAAAACAGTGAGTCTTTAAGCAAAGTAGATAAATATGAATATTCTATAACAACAGATGGAGGACAAACTTGGTCAGACTGGGAAGACTGTACTGCAAAAGAAGATGATGAAATTTATGGTAAAATAGAAGTTCTAAATCATGGAAGGCAAATAGTAAAATTTAGAGGAATAAGTATACTAGAAGATGGAGAAAATATAGGAATAGAATCAGAAGAAATAGTAATAAACCAAGACATAGAAGGACCAAAAGTAGAATTTGCAAATACAGATGATGGAGAATCTGGAAACCAAGAATATCAAATTAAAGCAGAAGTAAGAGTAACAGTAATAGACGAATCTGGAATAGATGAAAATTCATTAAAATATACTTGGGTAAAATTTAATACAAAAGAAGAATATGAAGAATTTATAAATGGAAATAAAACAATAGAAGAACTAAAAGAAAAAATGATGGAAAATAGCAAAAGTTTTGCCAATGGAGAGCCAATAGTAATAAAAAATAGTGAAAAAGGAGTTTACAGTCTATTCATATATTCAAAAGATACCTTAGGAAATGAAACTGTAAATATAAGCAATCCATATTACATTTATAAAGATAATCAAGGACCAAATATTACATTTAATAATACTCAAGATGGAGGAAATGGAAATAGTAAATGGGAAACCACAGCAAAAGTAAATGTAAATGTAACAGACGAATCTGGAGTAGATGAGAATTCTCTAAAATATGAATGGGTAATATTTAATAGCAAAGAAGAATATGAAACCTTTATAAAAGAAAACACAGAAATAGAAAAATTAAAAAACAAAATGCAAAACCAAACAATGTTTTTAAATGGACAAGAACTAATAATAAGTAGCGAAGAAAGAAAAATATATAGTTTATTTGTATATGCAAAAGACACAGTAGGAAACGAAAATATAAGTATTAGTAACCCATACTATATAGGAAACTCAAAACAAGACGAAGCAAGCTATGAAGTTAAAGAAAACTATATAATAAATGTAATTCCAGAAACAAAAGTAGAAGAATTTATAGAAAAAGTAAAAAATACTATAATAGGAGAAAATTATAATTTATATGATAATAATAAAGAACAAATAAAATATGATTCAAAGGAAAATCAAAACAATAATAGTGACAAAACAAAAGACAATCAAAACGAGAATCTAAATTCCAAAACTAATTTTGTTGCAACAGGTGATATACTAAAAGTAGACGAAAAAGAATATACCGTAATAGTTTTAGGAGATTTAAATTCAGATGGATTATTAAATGTAATAGATTTAGCAAAACTAAAAAAATATATAACAGAAATAGAAAACTTAGATGAAAAATATAAACTTTCAGCAGATATTAACCAAGACGAAACAGTTAACATCATTGATTCAGTAAGAGCTAAGCAATATATTACAGGCTTAAGAATATTTGAAGAAAACTAGATAAAATTCATAAAAAACTATTTTTTTCAAATAATTTAAATTACAAAAAAGAAAATAAAAACAAAAAGGTCTTAAAAGCAAAATTTAAAGTAAATAGCATTTAAGACCTTTTTTACATTATGTATATGTGTCAATGATGTGAAACAAACATTTATAAAAAATTTATAGTTCCATTGAATTTACTTAAGACTTCTATACAATTTTAAATTAGCTGTGAATTATAATAAAATAATATGATATAATATATAAAAAAAGGAGGTAGCCATTATAATTTGGCGAAATAAAAATGAATAAATATATGGAAAAAGCAAAGCTTGAAGCAAAAAAAGGAATACAAAAAAACGAAGGAGGACCTTTTGGAGCCGTAATAGTAGATAAAGAAGGAAATATAATTGCAAAAGGCAATAATAAAGTACTATTAAAAAAAGACCCAACAGCACATGCTGAAATAGTAGCAATAAGAAATGCATGCAAAAAATTGAACACACATGATTTATCAGACTATATATTATATACTTCATGTGAACCTTGTCCTATGTGCCTATCTGCAATAATTTGGTCAAATATAAAAAAAGTATATTATGGTGCAACTAAACTAGATGCAGCAAATATTGGATTTAGAGATGATTTGATATATGAGCATATAAAAGGGAATAAGAAATTAATTGACTTAGAAGAACTTGACAGAGATATGTGTTTAGAAGTATTTGAAGAATATAAGAAAAATAATGGGGTGATTTATTAGGTTATAGTTTTTATTTTTGGGATAAAACATGTTTTGGTGGTAGAATTTGTAGTTTAAATAAGAGCTGTAAATTAAACTTACAAGTTACTATTCGCGGACAAAAATACACCGCCTTAAGTGAGTTCAATATATATAATGTTAAAAATATAAACGGCTCCTTCCATAGCATAAGAATTTCTAAATAAACTTTTTGGCACCCTTTCTGCATAATTTTCGCATAACGAAAATTTCCGAACATTTTCCAAAAAGTTTACCTAAGAAATTCTAATGCTATTCCAGTCGCACATTTATATTTTTAACATTATATATATTGAATTCACTTAAGGCTTCTCTACATTTTAAAATTGTTCGTGAATTGTAACTACTAGCAAATATTATAAAGAAAAGTTAACATAAGTATTGATTAATTTTAAAAAATATGATAAAATAGAAGCCAATAGTTTAAATAAAAAATTCACAAAAACAAAGCAAGCATAGTAATACAAGAAAAAATAACACATATAATTAAAAAAAGTGAATTAAAAAATAAAACTTTTAGTTTTGCAAAAAGATGGCTTAAAAAAGAAATTACAACAAGACTTAAATAAAAAGATTTAAGTTAAAAGCAATAAAGCAAGGTAAAAGTTATTTTTGTATATGAATGGAGAGAATAAAAATGGAAAAAAGACTATTGTGTAAATTTTATTTAGATAAAGAAAAAGACATAATAATAACAATATATAAAATATCAGAAGATGAAGCTATGTATATTTTAGAGACTCCAAACCATAATACAGGAAATTTAATAACAAATTTAGCAAAGGTATGCAATTTAGAAACAGTAAAAAATGAAAATGATATGAAAATAATAAAAGGAATAATTCCAGCAAGTATAAATGGAGATAATAAAATACTTTATATATTAAGGCTTGGAGGAATTAAAATTGCAAATATCTTTGAAGATGGTAAAGTAGAAATAAAAGCAACTATTCCAGCAATAACAAAAACACTTATGTCACAAACAAAAGAATATAACCTACCAATAGAAAAAACAATAATAAAATCATACATATTAAAAAAATTAAAATTTAGAACAGACTTGCATACACATATGAGTGCAAACTTAACACCTGATTGTTTAATAGCACTTGGAATAAGTCACCAAATAAAATACCCATTATATTATATAAAAAAATTAAACTTAAAATTAAGTAAAAAACAAGAAGAAGAAATTTTAAAGCAAAGAGAAAAAGTTGAAAAAGAATATGCAAATTGCACCTTGCAAGGAAAATACTTTATAAGAAAAATAGATGACAATACATTTATAAATTTTGCAGATTTTATATTAAACAATTTAGAAAATGCAGAATATAATATCTCTAAAATAAGAGCAAGTCTTGCAATTTTAAAAGATGGGCAGGCAGTTTTTACAAACCTTGAAAAGGTATATATATATAGATATGTTTTTACAAAAGGAATAGAAAGTGAAAATAAAATAAAGTTAGAAGCAGAAAAAATAGAAAAAATACCAGAAAATGATATTAAAAAAATCTTAAACAAAATGCAAGAAGACAAAAAAATAGAAAGTAAATATAAAAACAACACACTAATGCAAGACAAACTATTATGGATAGGAAGAGAATATCAAAAACAAGGAATAAAATATGTAGAAATAGCAGATACAGTTCTTACAAAAAAAGGAATGCCAGCAATTAATTTTTTAAAGCAAGTACATGAAATAATGCCAAAAATAGAAGAAGAAACAGGAGTGAAAATCAGATTTTTAGTAGCAATAAGAAGAATACCTCTTACAATCATAAAAGAACAAGTGGCAGACAATAACTACTTAAGAGAAAACTTAGATGTATTAAAAGCAGTAGCAAAAAGCCCATATGTTGTAGGAAGTGACTTTATAGGAGAAGAAATAAATGATATTCAAGAGTTAAAACCTGCAATAAAAGAAATTGTAAGATATGTAGTAGAAAGCGATCCAAGTTTTACAATAAGAATACATGCAGGAGAAAATGATAGCCTAAGAGATAATGTTGAAAAATCAATTGACTGTATATTAGAATCACTAAATAAAAATGAAAAAATTCCATACTTTAGATTAGGTCATGGGTTATATACGCAAGATTTAGAAACAGAAAAAGGAAAAAAACTAATCAAAAAAATGCAAGAAACAGGAGCAGTACTTGAATTCCAATTAACATCAAATGTAAGATTAAACAATTTAAATAATTTAAATAAACATCCACTAAAAAAATATTTAAAAAACAATATAAAATGTGTACAAGGAACAGATGGATGTGGATTTTATGGAGTAGACACAATATCAGAACAGCTTGCACTTCAAAATTTACTAGGGCTTACTAACACAGATTTTGAAAAAATGAGAAAAGTAGAAGAAGAAATTATAAAAAGAAGTGAAAAATATTTTATAGAAAAAAGTAAAAAGTTTGAAGAATTTTTAGCAGGTAGAACTATAGAAGAAGCAATACTTGCTGAAGAAGAAAAAAATGAAGCCTTAAGCAAAAAAAATAAAGTAAGTTTAAGGACTAAAATAGGAATAGACTCCAAAGAAATGCTAAAAAATAAAATATCAGAACTACCAACAGACAAAGTGCCAATTATAATTGCAGGAGGAAGCTTTAATGCACAAGAAAGAGAAACAAAATTAACAAAAGAAGGTAAAGAAATACTAAAACAATTAGTACAAAAAGTAAACAGCCAAAAAGCATATTTTGTAATAGGACACCAAATGCAAGGATATGAAAAAGCACTTATTGATGTAGCAAAAGAACTAAATAAAAAAATAGAAATAGATGCAATAATTCCTAAAACAATAACAGAAGAACAAGGAAAAAACTTGCAAAAAGAAAATTTAGACAGAATAAGAATTTCAACAGAAACGGAAGCATCTGGTATATACAAAAGTTTTAACTATGAAATATTTGAAAGAAGAAAATCAGTAGTAGTAGCATTTGATGGAAATTCACCAGTATCTAATTTAGTTCAAGAAGCAAAAAATGGAAAAGGAAAAGCAAAAATATATGTTAATGAAGAATCACTTACTTTAAAAGAAAAAGCAAATTCATTAACAGGATATGTAATACCATTTAATTTAAGAGAGAATATAGTAGAAAAAATATTAGAAGACAACCCTGAAATTACTGATTTGAATGAAGAAAATATAAACTTAAAAAGGAAAAGCTAACACATGGATATTTATTAAGAAAAGATTCAACTAATTAAGAGGACCTTAAGTATAATTAATTAAATCGGTCCTCTTAAACAATTTATTAAAAATACATATATAAAAATATAGAAACTAAGAAATAATTGTTTCATTTTTTAAATAATGATATAATAAAAAAAATAATTTTTAATGGGGATAATAAATGAAAAGGCTTATATACTTTTTAGGATTAATATTTTTGAGTATAATTATCATTTTAAATTTAGTATATACTGCAAACTTAAGTAGTAGAGAAAGTATCAATATAAGTAATAACAATTTTTTATATAATACCTGTATAATACTAACAGCTTTAGGTATATTTTTAATTACAACAATTATTGACAAATATTTATACAAAGAAAATAAAACAAATAGTAAGTTAAGGAAATATTTATTTTGGGGAGTATTAATTATATACATAATAATTAATATTAGATGGATAAAACTAATAAAGCCAAAAGTTATAGCAGATTCTTTACAAGTATATAATCTAGCTACACGGCCTTTATACAGGAAATATAGAAGAAACACTGCAAAAAGTAACATATTTAGGAAGCTCTTTATTTGAATATATACAGGCATATACTCAGCAAATACCACTTGCATTTATATATAATATAGTTTTCAAATTTATTACAAATTCAGTAAAAGTATTAAGGATATTAAATTTACTCGGAAATGTATTAATCATATTTGCATTATACAAAATAAATAAACAAATATCTAAAAAATATAAAACAAACAAAACACTATTATTTACACTAATATTTACATTTATATCATTAATAATGCTCACAACATTTATATATGGAGACACTTTAAGTTTAGCATTATGTTTGATTTCCGTTTACTTCATGATGAAATATGAAGAAAATTATAAAACAAGATATTTTATATATTCACTTTTAGCAATAATTTTTGCATATATGTTCAGAATGAATAGTCTAATTTTCATAATTGGAACTGTAATATATATGATATTAAATGTAGTTTATAATTTAAAAAAGGATAGTTATAAAAAAAATGGATTACAGATACTAGTAATATTAATATACATTATTATATCTATAATGCCAACAACTATTATAAAAAATTATTATATAAATAAATTCGGAATGGATAAAGAAAAAAGCTATCCTACAATAAGTTATATTTTAATTGGAATGGAAAAATCTTGGCGTGCAAATGGATGGTATAATGAAAAAATTGCACAAAAAGCAATATCTAATCCCGAGATTGTAAAAGAAGAGTATATAGTAAAAATAAAAGATAGATTAAAATATTTTATGCATAATTTAGATTATACATTTAGTTTTTATACCAATAAATTAGCATCTATGTGGACCGAAAATACATATTCGGCTATAAGAAATAATATAGGAAAAAACAATAAAAAGATTAATAATTGGATTTTTAATTTAACTCTTTATCAGAAGGCTGTATTAATATTAATTTGCATATGTTCAATAATAGTATTAATACAAAATAGAAAAAATTTATCTTTAGAGCTTATTTTTTTAATTAGTATTTTTGTAGGTGGATTTTCATTTTATGTATTTTGGGAAGCAAAGTCTAGGTATATTATTCCATATATAGTGGTGCTTATGCCAGTTGCAAGTATTTGCATTAATACTAAGGGAGTACATAGAGTTTTAGTGAATAAATGTATGTTAAGAAAAAATGATATAGATTAATATAAATGGTAGATTAGAATAAATGAATTTATATAAAATAATAAAGACGAAGAAATGCTAGTTCTTCGTCTTGGTGTGCCTGGAGGGATTCGAACCCCCGATCTCAAAGTTCGTAGCCTTGCATTCTATCCAACTAAACTACAGGCACATATTTAAAATAAATAATTGATTTAGTGAGAAATATTGTTTTTGAAGTAGTTTAGACTATATATATTATATATAAAAAATAAGAATTTTTCAATAAATTTTAAAAAGTTTTTAAAATTTGTTGCAAAAAATAAAAAATAGTGGTATACTATATTAGTCGAATGTACTTCGAGGTGTAGCGCAGTTGGTAGCGCGCGTGGTTTGGGACCATGAGGTCGCAGGTTCGATCCCTGTCACCTCGACCATATTTAAAGATTTTTGAAGAAATTTTAAAAAATTTCATAAAAGTCTAAAATGAGAAAAAGCAGATGTCTGTAACAATACAGCACCTGTTTTTAATTTTATCAAATTCTATAAAATGCCTTAAAATGCTGAAAAAATTTCAAAAATAAATTTCAAGAATTATTTTTTATCTTAAAAAAATTTCCAAAAAATTTCAAGAATAGCTATCCCTTATCCATACTGGATTAGGAGGAATTTACATTGTTAACTTTTGTACCACATAAAATAAGTGAAGACTTCAAAATAGTTGAATTTTATCGTGTTAATAAAGATCTTTGCGAAAATGAATTATACAAAGACTTAAAACCTACATCAATTTTATTATATGCACTTTTATGTGACAGATTATCTATGTCTTATGCAAATGAAAATAAAAGTAATATTTCAAAAAATAAGTTTCATTATTATGATGAAGATGAAAATGTATTCGTAATATTTACTAGAATCGATTTAGAGAAGAAATTGCATATTGGTAAACAATCTTTATGTTCTGCATTCAAAGAACTTGTTAAAGCTAATTTGATTAAAGAAATAAGACAAGGTAAGAATAAGCCTAACAAAATTTATGTAGGAAAAACTATATCAGAAATAAATAACGAATATGTAAATTGGAGGGTTGAAAAACAAACTTCAAGAGTTCCGATTTCAAGCTGTCTTGAAGTATTAAAAACAGACACTAATAAAAATAATATATTTATTAAAAAGAATAGTTATTTAAATTATCAAGGAAGAGATTATTCTGATATGGATTGGAGCAAATTATATGCAAATTATAATTTTGAAAATGATTAATTTTATAGGAGGTTTTGTATGGAAAATTTAAGAGAAAAATTAGAATACCATCAAGAAAAAGATTATTTAATACCTAATATAGCAATTAAAAATAATTTAGATAATTATCAAATTGGGAAATATGGATATTTAAGGCTTGACTATCTAAAAAAGTATAAAAGTGGTTATTATACAGAGTTAATGATAGAAGGAACATTACCAGAACACATTGTAGCCATTGATAAAGAAGCAAGTGTTCAAGTGAAAAATATAGTTAAAAGCTTAGCTAAAGCTAATAATGTTGATGAAATATTAAAACAAAGTAACCAATTTGAATGGATAAGATTAATGAATAATTTTAAAAATAGTGCTGAGGAAATTGTTTTAAAAGAATTAATTTATAATTAAATATTAGGAGGAATTTTAAAATGTGCAATTTTAGAGAACTAAATGATGATATATTAAGAGAATGGCTAAATATTCGAGAACAAGAGGTATTTTGTACTTTAACACCTGAAGATAAAAAGCACCATCTATATTTTGATGAGCTATCTGAAAATATTTTAAAGAATGTACCTAAACAAAATCAAAAGTATGTCAAAAAGCAATTGGATAAACTTAATAATAATTTTATGGATTATCTTTGCTACTGGAACGAAAAGTATTATAGGAATGGTTTTGTTGATGGAATACAGATTACTATAGGCTGTATAAAAACATAGAGAAGTGAGCATATATGCTCACTTCTAAAAGTGTTTAATATTTTCAATTTTCAAAATAAAATGCATATCTAGTATTATCTCTTATAAAACGTTCTTTATAATTTCCATTACTAGCAGATTTAACAACTTTTCTCCAAAATTCTTGAGCTCGTTTATTTTTTAATAAAGTCCTTATTTCCCATTTTCCTTTATACTTTTTAAACATTTCATTAGCCATGAACGTTCCTGCTCCGTGTTTTCTATATTTATTTAAAACAAAGAATTCTG
>CAKNNA010000003.1 GCA_930989765.1 uncultured Clostridium sp.
TATAGTATACTATATTTTTTATTATATGTCAAATGTTTTTCAAAAATTCATTTTTCAAGTTATTTTCTAAAATTTTTTCTCATATCTGCTAGTAAATCATTAACATCTATTCCTAAAACATAAGCTATACCAAATAATTCATAATCTTTTACGGTTCGTTTATTATTTTCAATATCATATAAACTTTGTTTATGAATACTAATACCCATTAACTCTAATTTTGCAGATAACTTTTCATATGATAAGTCTTGTTTTATTCTATATTCTTTTCTATGATATATTTATAAGTGTTAACACTTTAATTGCTGACAATAATCTATTTTATATACATTTGGAGTTAGAAATGAACAAAGTAAATGAAGATTTTAATATACCGTATTACATTTTTGAAGAAATTACAGAATATGTGGAGTTAACCACAAAAGGACATTGTAAATGTATGAAATGGGAAAATATAAAGTCATTATTAAATTTAGCAGTGGTTAATAATAGATTGACTGGGCAACAAGCTAATTATTTAAAAGAAAAATTTAATAGAGAATAAAAAATGACTTTTATTTACATTTTTTTGATTTTTTGGTAATATATAATAAGATATTGAAAGGGAATTTAATATGAAGTTTGGAATTAGGAAACCTAGCATAAAAAAAAGTATAAAGGCTAGAACTACAGGAAAAATAAAAAGAAACGTAAAAAAAGCTGTAAATCCTTTTTATGGAAAAAAAGGAATGGGTTTTATAAATAATCCTAAAAAAGCAATATATAACAAAGTATATAATAAAACAACTGTAGGATTAGGAAATATAATAAATATGAGCAAAAAAGAAAAAACAAAAGTTAATAATATTCAAAATGAGAAGAAATTTGAAAAAATAGAAAATATTAAAAATAATGATGATCTTAAAGGTGGTACTATGAAAAAAAGTAGAATTATAAGAAATATTTTTGGTGGCTTATTCATATTTACAGGATTTTTTGGTATGTTTTCTAGAGGATTTATTGCTGGTATTTTTATGCTCTTATTTGGTATAAGTTTATTACCGATTTTTTATGAAAAGATAAAACTAAATATTAAACATATACAAATTATTTTACCAATAATATTAATATTTATGTCTATAATGACTATGCCAGAATCAACTACAGAGAACAATAGTAATATTAATGAAACTAATACCAATATAGTACAAGAAGAGAAATCTATAGAAATAACAGAATTGAAATTTAATGAATCAGAAATGGAAATAGATATCAAAGAAAGTAAAGAAATACTATTAGAGATATTACCTAATAATGCTAATACAGAAAATTTAGAGCTTTGTTCATCAGATAGTCAAATTGCAATATTAGAAAAATCTGATGCTGAAGATAACGAAAATAAAATTACATTAAAAATCAAACCTATTGCAGAAGGAAATTGTGAAATTTATGTTAAATCAATAAATGGAATTGAAAGTAATAAAATTGTAATAAAAATAGTTGATAATGAAAGAATTGAAAAAGAAAAGAAAGAAGTCGAAGAACAGGCTAAAAAAGAAGCTGAAGAAAATGCAAAGAAACAAGCCGAGGAACAAGCTAAAAAAGAGGCTGAAGAGCAAGCAAAAAAACAAACTCAATCAACCACTAATTCTAGTTCTCAAACAACATCATCACAACAAAGCACTACATCATCAGGCACACAAAGTAATTCAAATAATACACATGGAAAATCAGTTTATAGAACACCATCTGGAAAGAGATATCATTATGACCCAGATTGTGGGGGAAAAAATTCATATTCTACTACTTTAGACTCTGCAATATCAGCTGGCTTAACACCTTGTAAAAAATGTGTTTATTGAAAAAATAAAAAATTATAATAGTAAAAAAATAAATTTACTAAATATGTATGCTATAAATTATATAATATAAATAAAGGCGAGATAATCATGGGATTTTTTGATTTAAAAGTAAAATGTGTGGTATGTGATAATGATACAGGTCTTAATAGATTTCAATTAAAAAAAGATGTGTGGATTTGCCCTAATTGTTTAAAAAAACTTGGTGGGAATCGGTTTTTCCTATGTTAAAAAATATGAGTGTGGATGAAATTAGAGAGAAATTAAATAATTCTAATAAATCTTTATCAGAATTTGTAACGACTAAAAAAATTGGAGACTATATTTATTTTGATGAGCAAAATGAAAAATGGACAATTCCTCAAGGTATGTTTAAGAAGACAATAGATGGAAATAGAATATATGCTTATAATGATATTTTAAATTATGAAATAATTGAAGACGGAAATTCACTTTCAAAAGGCGGAGTTGGTAGAGCTATTGTAGGAGGTGCATTATTTGGAGGCGTTGGTGCTATTGTTGGAGGAAAAACAGGGCACAAGCAAAAACAGACTTGTACTAAACTACAAATAAAAATAACATTAAATAATATTAATCATCCTATTGAATATATAACTTTCATATCTGCAGAAACAAAAAAAGATAGTTTACTTTATAAGAGTTCTTTTGAGTTGGCACAACAAATTTTGTCTATGTTAAATATAATATGTCAATCAAATTCTAGTAGTATAAAGGAAAATTTTGTAAACTTATTTTACTATAATTCTAAATCCCATTCTTTTTCATATTCTTCTTCCCCTAATTGCTTTTCTGGGTCAAGATAAGTATTAGTTTCATCTTCAAAGCGTTTAATTAATTCTTTTGATTCGCCAATACCAAATTTATGACAAACCCAATGTATAAATTTTTCGACAGTTTCATAGAATTTTACATGATTAAAATAAGCATCTTGTAATTTTCTATAACTGTCTCGACCTTTCCAGAAATCTCTTGCACAAATTTTATCAACATTTTTGCCTTCTTGATCTTTTGTATGGACGACAGGAACAAACATTAAGTGCATGTGTGGTGCTCCTTCATCCAAATGTACTACTGCTGATATTATATTCTTTTCTCCAAGATTTTTATAATTATAGATAAATTTATAACATTCATCAAAATATCTTTTTGTTTCATTTTTTCCAATCCTATAAAAAAATGCTTGGTCAGATGTAAATATCATTTGACACATGATTATACTATTACTTCTAAGATGTCCACTTTTAGTTTATCAAAAACATTTGTTAAATTTTGCTTGACAATTTACAAAAAATACTTAACTATGTAAATAAATTATGTTAAACTAATAAAGAAACATGTAGAAAGGCTCTTTATGTATAAGGAGGAAAAGAATGGAAGAGAGATTCCACAGACAGATTCAAAGAATAAAGAAAGGTGGAAAAATAGGTGAGCAAATAGGTGAGCAAGAAGATCAAAAGCGGATTGCGGAATTGAATAGCTTCAATAAATTTGTTCAAAATAGTTTTTTCGAATGGATACTAAATAAATTCGAAATGTATACAATGAAGGATGGAGAAATATTAGGATTTACTATTTATAATACCAGCTATATATCCGAGAAGGCAGAAAAGAGCCCAAGGTTTGGAATAACAAACGGGCATTACTATGCTCTAGATGTTCATGTTAATCTACCTTTAGGGGTCGGACCTCAATATCAGTGTGTAAAATTCAAAAAATATTTTAATATGTTCTATAGAGGTTACAAGCCCAAAGATAAAAGGGCACATATCATACTGTTTACACCAGAGCATCCGAATGATCTTTATTTTGAAGTTTCGAAACCAGATTACATGTTATATGTAAATAGACTAGTAGATCTGTTTATGGCAGTATGTGTAGGCTATGAATATACAGAAAAATACTATGATGGCGGAGACGATGAATATCCTCGGAGAATCTATAAGTGTCAAATCGACAATACTATTGAGTTGAAGCTTACCGAAACGAACATTACCTATTTGAATGTAGTATTACTTTGAATCGAGTAGAGACTTCCAATTACCACCGTACATCCTCTTATGATTATAAAATTATTGCTATTTATAAAAAATATGATATACTTTAGTAAATTGATTGATGTAAGTACTTGATTTTAAAGCATTTACAAGATTTTATCCGTGCATATTCTGTGTAAATAAAATATCAATGAATAATTTTAAAATATGTTAAAACTTATATTCAGAAATTTTTTTGACTATTTTATGTAAATATGCTATAATTATAGCATATCAAAATTATAAATGCTTTCTGGTAAGTCCATACCATAATCAAGGGTGGCACAGAGAAGGGAGAAAATTATGACATACAACAGAACTCAGTATACGGTTGACAAAGAGCGTTGTGTTTTTCGGTTTATGGGCATTTGTTTTGAAAATAGTGCAAGTGATAACAAGATTAAAGAAGTAATTTCTGAGATATCTAAAATGGATGTTGTTGCACCTGCACTGATGACGAGAGAAGCACTGTGCCTATACATTAAAGCTCCTAGCTATGTGTTGGAACGCATGGTTTCAATGCCTATAGGAACAAGCTTTGAGTATAACGGAATCATAATCACTCGCTGGAGCAACCTTACATACAATGGTAAGGTAAAATGAGTCGGAAAAAGCAAATCCTAAGTAGAAAGGAAAGACCACCAAAATAAGGTGGTCTTTTTAAGCATAAAAAATGTAATAGATTATATTTTAATAAGTTAAATAATCTAGAAAAAAGATTTTTAATAAAATAATAAAAAGCAAAAAAATTATAAAATTTAAATTAGCAATTTTTTCCATAGTTTACTTTAAGCTGAATATAAATCCCACATATATAACATAATAATATAAAACAAATAAAAAAAGGAGAAGTAAGCAATATGTGTACAGCCATAAAAATTTCAAACAAAGACCTATATTTCGGAAGAAATCTAGATCTAGAATACGATTTTGAAAAGCAAGTAGTTATAACTCCAAGAAAATACAAATTTAACTTAAAAAATAAAACAGAATATCAAACAAAATATGCAATAATTGGAATGGCACAAGTATCAGATAACTATCCACTATATGCAGAAGCAACAAACGAAAAAGGACTATGTATAGCAGGGTTATATTTTCCGGGAAATGCAGTGTACAATGAAGAAAAGAAAAACTATATAAACATAACTACATTCGAGTTAATACCATGGATATTAGGAAACTTTGCCAAAGTAGAAGACATAGAAAAAGACTTACCAAAAATAAATATAACAAACCAAAAATTCAACTCAAAATTACCAGTTCCAGACTTACACTGGATGATAAGTGATAAAGATAAAAGTATAGTAATAGAACAAGTAAAAGAAGGACTAAAAATATATAACAATCCATATGAAGTTCTTACGAATAATCCACCATTTTCTTATCATGAAATTAACTTATCAAACTACTTAAATCTAACACCAAAAGTTGCAACAAATAGATTCTCAAAAAAAGTAAAACTTACAGGATATGGACAAGGAATGGGAATGATAGGTTTGCCAGGAGATGTAACACCAACTGCAAGATTTGTAAGAGCAACATTTAATAAATTAAATTCAGCAGAATGTAAAACAGAAGAAGAAAGCGTTTCGCAATTTTTTCATATATTAGATTCAGTAGCAGTTGTAAAGGGAACAGTAATCACAAAAGAAAATAGAGAAGACTTAACAATATATTCATCATGTATTAATGCAAGTAAAGGGATATATTATTTTAAAACATATTATAATAATCAAATAAACGCAGTAAAATTCGATAATAAAAATACAAACTCAAAAAAACTAACAATATACAATTTACCTATAAAACAAAATATTAAATATTTAAATACTTAAAAAGTAATAAATTATAACCTTGAAAAGGCTAAAAAAATATGATATAATTTTTTATAGTTACCAAATTTTGGTTTATAGGTAAACCTTAAAAACCTAAATAAATTACAAGGAATGATACAAATGGAAAATAAACTAAAAAGTAGCCATAAAAAATATATATTAATAGGAGGAGCATGGCCATATGCAAATAACTCTCTGCACATAGGTCATATAGCAGGCTTAATCTCAGGAGATGTACTTGCAAGATACTACAGGCAAATAGGAAAAAATGTAATATATGTATCAGGAACAGACTGCCATGGAACTCCAATAACTCTAAGAGCAAAAAAAGAAAACAAAATGCCAAAGGAAATTGCAGAAGCATATCACAAAGAATTTGCAGAATGTTTTAAAGATATGCAATTTTCATACGATTTATATTCAAAAACAGAAGACGAATTTCACAAAGAAGAAGTAAAAAGACTATTCAAAAAAATGTATGACAATGGATATATATATGAAAAAAAAGATATGCAACCATATTGTGAGCATTGTAATAAATTTGTTGCAGATAGAGAACTAATCTTAACTTGTCCATCATGTGGCAATCAAACAAAAGGAGATATGTGTGACTGTGGCTATGAGCCAAAACAAGAAGACTTAGTAAATGCAATATGCCAAACTTGTAACAATAAAACAATACAAAAAGAAAACTTAAATTTATACCTATCACTTGGAAAATTACAAAACAAAATAGAAGAATATGTAGAAAAAAACAAACAAAATTGGAGACCAAGTTCACAAAACGAAACAGAAAAATACTTAAAAGAAGGTCTGCCAGAAAAAGCAGTAACAAGAAACTTAAGTTGGGGAGTAGATATCCCAATAAAAGGCTTTGAAGATAAAAAAATGTATGTATGGATAGAAGCAGTACTTGGCTATATTACAGCATGCAAAAAAATATGCAAAGAAAAAGGGTTAAATTGGGAAGACTACTGGAAAGAGCATAGTGATAATATGATGTATATGGTGCATGGAAAAGATAATATAACATTTCACACAATAATACTTCCAGCATTACTATTAGCTCTAGAAGAAAACTACAAATTACCAGAACATATGGTAGCAACACAATACCTAAATATAAACTCTGAAAAAATATCAAAATCAAAAGGTAATGGAATAACAATAAGGCAAATGTTAAATGAATTTGACTCAGATATGATAAGATATTATCTAATAGGAAATGGTCCAGAAAAAAAAGATAGCAATTTTTCAATTGAAGAATTTAAATTAACCTGTAATGCAGAAATAGTAAATAAATATGGAAACCTAATAAATAGAACTTTAAAATTTAAAGGATTAGAAAAACTGCCAGAAGGAACAGTAGACGAGAAAATAAAAAATTTGATACAAAAAACATATACAGAAGTAAGTATAGCAATTGAAGACTTAGAATTTAGAAAAGCAGTTTCACTAATTCGCGAACTTGTAGAAGAAGGAAACAAATTTTACGAAGAAAGAAAACCATGGGAAGAGCAAAAAGAAGATATAAAAGCATTTAATAATACAATATATACTTGTGCAACATTAGTTGCAAATTTATCAAACTTATATGAACCATTTATGCCAAAATCATCACAAAAAGTAAGAGATATGTTAAAAATAGAAGCAAGTTCTTGGCAATATATAGAAGCAAATAAAAATATGAAAATTGAAGGAGTAGAGCCATTATTTAATAGAATTAAATAAATAGTACCTGACAAAACAAGAAAGGAAAGTGATTTTATTGAAAGAAGATACTCCTGAAAGCAGATATATAAGTCTAGTAACTCACTTCAAAATATTATCATCAAATGCCACAAAAAATAATAAAATAAAAGATGCTAAAATATATTCTTTTATCGCAAAAAAATTAGAAGATATAAGAGAGCAAAGACATTTATCTTTAATAGGAAGTAAAGATATAAAAAGAACTAAATATCAAAATATACTAGAATTATTAAATAATGATTTAAGTATTGAACAATTAGCTCTAGAAATATCTAAAAAATTTTCAAACGAAGAGATAAATTCTCTTAAAAATACTAAAGGAGAAAGTAGATAAAAATATCAAAAATTAATAAGAAATATAAAATATTATGTAATATTTTAAAAGGATGTTGATATAATGCAAACTCAAAATAAATATATTGAATATTATTTTGATTCTAAAAGTTTTAATAAATTTCAAGTTTTGCAAAATATGGAAGAAGAAGCAATTAGAGAATTTCCAAACCAAAAAGCAGAGATTAGAGTAAAACTTAATGAATTTGGAGTCTATATTGCAACACTTGTATTTAGTAAGAAAAAACCAGAAAATGTTTATCTTGTAAATAAGAATAGTTTTTTTAGCAAAAAAAAGAAAAGTAAGAAAGTTTCAAGATATGAAGATTTAATAAGCAGAAATAATGTTTATGGAAAATATAAGGAAACAAAAAATTATAGACCATATTAATTATTATGATTCACGGTTTATTTAGCTGTGAATTGTAACTACACAAAATTAAAAAAAATTAAAAAAATACTTGAAATCAAAATTAGTTTATGTTAATATATAAAATATAATAAAAATCCTATATAAAAAGCAAAGTATAATTAGAAAAACAAAAATAAACAGAGAAAATAGCCATAGGCTGAAAGCTATTTAAAACCTAATTAGAAATTTCACTTTTTATGGACTTCTTTTGAAACAAAGTAGGAAGAAGCGGTTAATACACGTTATAGTATAATGAGGTTAGAAAAATTAAAAAATCTAATAAATTTAGGTGGTACCACGAATAAAAGTTTATTTCGTCCTATAAAAATAGGCAAAATAAACTTTTTTTATGTTTATTAATGTCCTTTTGGTGACAGGTATAAAAAGGGCATAAGTATTATAAATATTAGGAGGTAAATATGAAAGAACAAGTTGAAAAAATCAAAAATTCAGCAATAGCTGAACTTAGCAAAACAGAAACTTTAAAAGAACTGGGAGATTTAAAGGTTAAAACTTTAGGAAAAAAAGGCGAACTTACAACAATACTAAGAGGAATGGGAAGTATTCCAAAAGAAGAAAGACCAGTAATGGGCGAATTAGTAAATAATGTAAGAGATATATTAGAAGAAGAATTCGCAAAAAAAGAAAAAGAATTAAAAAGAAAAGACCTTGAAAAAAAATTGCAAACAGAAAATATAGATGTAACAGAGCCAAGTAAAAAAATCAAATTAGGATCAATTCATCCAATAACTCAAATAATAGAAGAGGTAGAAGATATATTTTTAGGTATGGGATACGAAATTGCAGATGGACCAGAAGTAGAAAAGACATTTTATAATTTTGACCAATTAAATACACCTATAGACCATCCAGCAAGAGACATACAAGATACTTTTTACATTAATGAAGATATAGTTTTAAGAAGCCAAACATCTCCAGTACAAGCAAGAGTTATGGAAAATAAGAAACCACCAATAAAAATAATTTGTCCTGGTACAGTATATCGTTCTGATAGCATAGATAGCACACATTCACCAGTATTTCATCAAGTAGAAGGGTTAGTTGTAGATAAAAATATAGCAATGACAGATTTAAAAGGAACATTAGAGATGTTTACTAAAAAATGTTTAGGAGAAAACACAAAAATAAGATTTAGACCACATCACTTCCCTTTCACAGAGCCTAGTGCAGAAGCTGATGTATCATGCTTTGTATGTGGTGGAAAAGGTTGCAAAGTTTGTAAAGGAGAAGGATGGATAGAATTACTTGGCTGTGGAATGGTACATCCAAAAGTTTTAAAAAATTGTAATATAGACCCAGAAATATATTCAGGTTTTGCTTTTGGCTTTGGAGTAGAAAGAATAGCAATGGCAAAATTTGGTATAGAAGATATGAGACTTTTATATGAAAATGATGTAAGATTTTTAAAACAATTTTAAATATAATTGGTTTTGAAAAAATTTAAAAGTCAAAAAAATATAAAAAAGAAAGAAGATAGTAAAGAACATCTAGCAAAATTTAAACAAAATAAAAAAATAAGGAGGAAAAAATGAAAGCAAGTAGAGAATGGTTAGAAGAATATTCAAGTATTGATGTTGAAACTTTCAAGTTAGGAGACATTCTAACAATGGCAGGTCAAAAAGTGGAAGAAATAATACAAAAAGGAACAGACATAAAAAATGTAGTAGTTGGTAAAATTCTAAAAATCGAAAAACATCCAAATGCAGATAAATTGGTTATAACAGAAGTAGATGTAGGAACAGAAAAACTTCAAATAGTAACAGGAGCAAATAACATAAAAGAAGGTGACATAGTCCCAATAGCAAAAGATGGAGCAGAACTTCCAGGAGGAGTTAA
Source organism: uncultured Clostridium sp. (assembly GCA_930989765.1). Lineage (GTDB taxonomy): Bacteria > Bacillota > Clostridia > TANB77 > CAG-508 > CAG-269. The sequence continues at coordinate 10,085 of CAKNNA010000003.1, forward strand.
AATAAAACTTGGAAAACTAAGGGGAATAGATTCTTGTGGAATGATGTGTTCTGTCGGAGAATTAGGGCTTGACATAGCAGACTATCCAGGACAAATTGATCATGGAATAATGATTTTAGATAAATCATTAGAAAATAAGCTAGGAGAAGATATAGTAGATATACTAAACTTAAAAGAAGAAATAATAGATTTTGAAATAACACCAAACAGACCAGATTGTTTATCAATAGAAGGATTAGGAAGAGAAACAGCAGTAGCACTTGGCAAGAAATTTAAAAATCCAAGAGAAAATCTAGATAAATTAGAAGTAGAAACAAAACCTGAGTTAGAAGGATTAAAAGTAGATATAGAAGCACCAGATTTATGTTATAGATATGTTGCAAGAATTGTAAAAAATGTAAAAATACAAGAATCACCAGAATGGCTAAAAAGAAGATTAAAAGCATGTGGAATAAGAAGTATAAATAACATAGTAGATATAACAAATTATGTAATGCTAGAATTAGGCCAGCCAATGCATGCATTTGATATAAACTCAATAGAAGGAAAACATATAACAGTAAGAAGAGCAAAGACAAAAGAAAAAATAACAACACTAGATAATATAGAAAGACAATTAGACGAAACAGATTTAGTAATAGCAGATGACAAAAAAGCTGTAGCAATAGCAGGTGTAATGGGAGGTCAAAATTCAGAAATTGAAGAAACAACAAAAACAGTAGTATTTGAATCAGCAGTATTTTATGGAGGAGCAGTAAGAAAAACAGCAAAAAAAGTAGGATTAAGAACAGAAAGTTCATCAAGATTTGAAAAAGGCTTATCTGCAGAAAATGCACTAAGAGCAGCAAATAGAGCAGTAGAACTTGTAGTAATGTTAAATGCAGGAGAAGAAGTAGAAGGAAAAATAGATAATTATCCAACAAAGCAAAAAATAAATAAAATAAAATTAGAGCCTGAAAAAATAAATAATCTATTAGGAACAAAAATTGCAAAAGAACAAATGATAGAGATTTTGCTAAATTTAGGCTTAAAGATAGAAAATGATATAATAACAGTACCATATTATAGAATGGACCTAGAACAAATGGCAGACATAGCAGAAGAAGTTGCAAGATTTTATGGATATGACAAATTAGAAACAACACTAATAAAAGCAGACACAACAATAGGAATTAGAAATAAAGAACAAAAAATAGAGCAAAAAATAAGACAAATTTTAAAAATAAGTGGTCTATCTGAAATATACACATATGGATTTATAAATGAAAAAGAACTAGATAAATCAAATATAAAAGAAGAACTAAAAAAAGAAGCAATATGTGTTAAAAACCCATTAAGTGATGACTATAAATACATGAGACCATCAACATTGCCAAGCATGATGAAAGTAATAAGCTTTAATCAAAACCAAAAAAATCTAGAAGCAAAATTATTTGATATATCTAGAAGTTACAAAAATATAGGAAATAAAATAGAAAAAGGTGAAGTACCAGAAGAAGAAAAAATATTAACAATAGGAATGTATGGAGAAAATTTAGACTTTTATGTATTAAAAGGACTTGTAGAAAATATATTAGAAGAAGCATCAATAAATAGATACGACATAGAAAAAGAGCAAGAAAATAGATCATATCATCCAGGAAGATGTGCAAATATAAAAATAGGAATAGACACAATCGCAACATTTGGAGAAATACATCCAGAAGTATTAGAAAATTATGATATAGAAAAAAGAATATATCTTGCAGAAATAAATATAACAAAACTTACAAAATATTCTAGAGCAAACAAAAAATATGAAGAAATTGCAAAATTCCCAGCAATAGAAAGAGATTTAGCAGTAATTGTAGATGAAAAAATAGAAGCAGGACAAATTGAAAAAGTAATAATCAAAAAAGCAAAAAAAGTTCTAGAAGAAGTAAAAATCTTTGATATTTATAGAAGTGAAAAATTTGGAACAGACAAAAAAAGCATTGCATATGCTTTGAAGTTTAGAGATAAAAATAGGACATTAAATGATGAGGAAATAGATGAAATCATGAAAAATATAGTAGATGAATTGCAAAAGATATTTGGAGCAGAATTAAGAAAATAACATTTTGAACTTTAGGGATGTTCCTTAAAGTTCAATTTTTTAAACTTATATATTATTTTCCATTAAGACTTCTCTATTTTTAAAATTGAGCTGTAAATTGTAACAGACTTGAAGGTAATAATCAAATTAATAAAAATTTTTCTTGACAAAATACTTACATATTGGTAATATGTAAAATATAAAAAATAAAAAAGTTAATGCACAAAGTGGAGGTAAACATGCTGTTATATCCAAATGCATATTTTGAAAAAATAGAAGACATAACAATACAATTTTTAATAAAAAATAAAATAAAAGTATTAATTTTAGATGTAGACAACACACTAATAGATCGTAGTAAAAAAATATCAGAAGAAAAAGTAAATTGGGCAAGAGACATAAAAGGCCAAGGGGTCAAATTATATATTCTTTCTAACTCAAACAAAAAAGAAAAAGTAAAAAAAATTGCAGAAATTTTAGATATACCATATAAATATTTTGGTCTAAAACCCTTCAAAAAAGGATTTAAAAAAATTGCGCAAGAATTAAAAGAAGATTCAAAGAAAATTGGAGTAGTAGGTGACCAAATTTTTACAGACATATGGGGAGGAAATAGATGCAAAATGTTTACAATTCTAGTAGACCCAATAAAAGAAAATGATTATTGGTACACATTATGGAAAAGACCAATAGAAAATAAAATCAAAAAGAAAATAACAAAGGAGAAAAAAGATGTATTTTAATGATGTTCACATAGCATATTATGTAATTGCCGCAATATTAGGAATTTTTGTAGGTCAATTTACAGATTGGATGAATAAAAGGCTACCAGAATACAAAAAAGTATTCACATTAGATATATTTAGAGAATATAAATCAAATTTTAAGCCAAATTATATACTAATGTTATTAACTGCCATAATATATGTAACAATTATATATGTTTATGGTATAAAAGAAACCTTTATTGCAAATCTAGATTTAATTAAATATATATTACTTACACCAATGCTTATATCTGCATTTGTAATTGATTATAAATATCAAATAATACCAAATAGGCTTAATTTAACTATATTTGAAGTAGGACTAGCTTTTTGTTTTATATATGGATTGTCAGATGTTGCAATTGCAATAAATATGTTTTTTGGAATGCTTGCAGGAGCAGGAATCTTTTTCTTAATAACATTTCTTGGTGGCATATTTTATGGAAAAGAAGCAATGGGATTTGGCGATGTTAAATTAATGGGAGCACTTGGATTATATTTTGGACTATCTAATATAATAATTATAACATTACTATCATTCTTAATTGGAGCATTATTAAGTGTTATTTTACTACTTTCAAAAGTTAAAAAATCTAATGAATATATACCATTTGGACCATTTATTGTAATAGGAGCATTTATAAGTATTTATGTACCTTTTGAAGCGATAAAAAATATCTTACTTGAAATTTTTACATTAGGATTATACAGCTAAAATAAATAAGAATATAAAGGTGGGAGTTTTATGAATCCAAAATTGCAATGGTTAAGAAACAAAATGAATGGATTAGATTTGCAAGGCATAATAATATCAAACCCTGTAAATATACGATACTTAACTAATATAAATGCAGAAGGTGTGTTATTATTAACCAGAAAAGAGAATATATATATAACAGATGCAAGATATATAGAATATGTGCATAGTACACTAACACTATATGATGAAATTATAGTATATGATATAAACGATGTTTCAAAAGACGATTATGAAAATTTCTTTCTATTTTGTGAAAATGTAGGTTTTGAAGAACATTATGTAACATATGCAGAATATAAAGAATTTATGAGAAAATATAAAATAAATAATCTAGTAGAAACGGAATATATTATAGAAAAGCAAAGAATGATAAAAGATGAAGATGAACTAAAAAACATAATAAAAGCTTGTAATATAACAGACGAATGTTTTAAACACATTTTAAAATACATTAAACCAGGAATGACAGAAAAGCAAATAGCAAAAGAAATAAATGACTATTTTGAACTTAATGCACAAGGACTGGCATTTGACACAATAGTCGCATCTGGAGAAAACACATCAATGCCACATGCAATTCCAGGCAACAGAAAAATTCAAAACAAAGACATAATCACAATAGATATGGGATGTACTGTAAATGGATACTCGTCAGATATGACCAGAACATTTTTTGTAGGAGAAGTACCAGAAGAAGTAAAACCAGTATATGATTTAGTACTAAAAAATCAAGTTCAAACAATGCAAGATTTCAAAGATGGAGTAAGCACAAGATTACTTACAAAAATGGTAGAAAATGATTTTAAATTACACGACTTTTGTTTAGTTCATAGTTTAGGGCATGGTTTAGGCTTAGAAATACATGAATTGCCTTATATAAGCTATAGAAGTGATACTCAATTAAAGGAGAATATGGTAGTAACAAATGAACCTGGAATATATTTGCCAGGAAAATTTGGTGTAAGAATAGAAGATACAGTCCAAATTACAAAATTTGGATGTATAAGTTTAACAAATTCTGAGAAAAATTATATTGTAATATAAATACTTGATTTTTAACCCAAAATGTAGTAAAATAGATAAAGTTAAATACGAAAAAATGAAAGGAGAATAAAAATGGCAGGAGTTTACTCAGCAGGAGATTTTAGAAATGGAACAACATTCGGAATGGAGGGAAATGTATATAGGGTAGTTGAATTTCAACATGTAAAACCGGGAAAAGGATCAGCATTTGTAAGAACAAAACTAAAAAATGTGATAACAGGAGCAACTATTGAAAAAACATTTAATCCATCAGACAAATTTCCAGGAGCAGAAATAGAAAAGAAAACAATGCAATATTTATATAATGATGGTGGATTATACTATTTTATGGACAATGAAACATATGACCAATTACCATTAAATGAAGAACAATTAGGAGACTGTTTAAAATACTTAAAAGAAAATATGGAAGTTACAATACTTTCATACAAAGGAAAAGTATTTGCAGTAGAGCCACCAACATTTGTTGAATTAGAAGTTACATATACAGAGCCAGGATTTAGTGGAAACACAACAACAACATCAGGAAAACCTGCAAAACTAGAAACTGGTTTAGAATTACAAGTTCCATTATTTGTAAACATAGGAGATGTACTAAGAATAGACACAAGAACTTGTGAATATATGGAAAGAGTATAGAAAGGTGAATTTAATGAGTCATTTTTTAAAAGATGAATATAGAAAATTTTTAGAAGATATAGAAAAAAATATAAAAAATAAGGAAGATTTAAACTATGTCCAAAAAAGATTTTCAGAATTTATGGAAAAATTTATAGAAAACATGGACACAAATGTAACATTAAAAGAAGAAAAAATAGAAATACTAGAACAAAATCAAAAAAAACTTGAAAAAAGATTGGAAAAAATCCAAGAAGTAATAGACAACATAGAAAAAGACATTTATGCAGAAGATGGTTTTGATTTTGAAATAGTGTGCCCATATTGTAACTATGAATTTGTAATAGACATGGACGAAAACCAAAAAGAAGTAAAATGTCCAGAATGTAATAATATAATAGAGTTAGACTGGTCTGGAAACCCAGAAGATGACGAATGTACAGGCCACTGCTCAGGATGTACAGGGTGTGATTCAGAAGATGAGTTCGAGTCAGATGATGAAGACAATTCTGAAGATGATGATATGTAAATAGTACAATTAAAAATTATAAAGAGCTGAGATATAAATTTTTAAAATATTTATCTCAGCTTTTATTTTTACTTTAAGAATTATAATATATTTAAGTTACTTCTAAAAAATTAAAATAAAAGCCAAAAAAGAAAACAAACAGTTCTTAGAATGAAAGATATACTTGAAAATTTTAAATTTTATGATATAATCAAACAAACAAAAAAGGAGGAATAAAAATGAAAGCATATGTATGTAAAATATGTGGATACATCCACTTTGGAGAAGAAGCTCCAGAAAAATGTCCACAATGTGGAGCAGGAAAAGAAGCATTTATAGAAAGAAAAGAAGAAGTAGGAGCAAAACAATACGCAGATGAACACAGAATAGGTGTAGCACAAGGCTTAGACGAAGAAATAGTAAAAGGTTTAAGAGATAACTTCAATGGAGAATGCACAGAAGTTGGAATGTACTTAGCAATGAGCAGACAAGCAGACAGAGAAGGATATCCAGAAATTGCAGAAGCATTCAAAAGATATGCATTTGAAGAAGCAGAACATGCAGCAAAATTTGCAGAATTATTAGGAGAAATTGTATATCCAGACACAAAGAAAAATGTAATGCTAAGAGCAGAAGCAGAACATGGAGCATGTGAAGGTAAAAAAGCAATAGCAACAAGAGCAAAAGAATTAGGATATGATGCAATTCACGACACAGTACACGAAATGTGCAAAGATGAAGCACGTCATGGAAAAGGATTTGAAGGCTTATTAAAGAGATATTTTAATTAAATATAAAGATTGTTACATTTTATAGTATGATACTCTAAAATAAATAATCAAATAAAAAGAAAAGATTTTTTTCAAAAAAGAAATGAAAAAATCTTTTCTTTTTTGAAAAAAATATCTAAAAATAATCTAAAGGATTAACATATTTATCATTAATCCTAAATCCCAAATGTAAATGAGGTCCAGTAGTAGCACCATTTGTAGGATTACCATTTTCATCCTTATAATTATTCCCTGAAACCCCATAAACATTTTTAGGACCAACATATCCAATTATTTGACCTTGTTTAACTAATTCACCTTTATCCACAATAAAATTAGGATCAACATGGCAATAAGTAACTTTAAAATTACCAAAAGACAAAGTAATAGTATACCCACCAGCACCCAAAAAATTTCTAAAAGTAATAGTTCCATCAGCAATAGCAATAAGCTTAGTTCCTTGCGGTGCAGGAATATCCATACCATAATGAAAACTAGAAGCACCATAAGTTGGAGCTGTTCTTTTTCCAAAAGGAGAACTAATCCTAGTATAGCCAGGGATAGGCCAAACAAAACCATTAGGATTTATAGAAATAATTTCATTATAATTTGAATTAAACTCATTAGTATTTCCATAAGTAGGGATAAAAAAGACCGAAATGAAAATAATTAAAAAAAGTAAAGAAACAAATAAAGTGTAAAAAAGTTTCAGAATAAAATCACCTCTTTTTTGAAATAAATTATGTTAATAATATAACATTTATCATACAAAAAAGCAATACTTATTTTTGTCCTTTTGGGGACAGTCACCCCTGGAACATTTTTACATATTTTTCCTTTATGTCCTTTTGGGGACTGTCACCGAAAGGACATAAAGGAAAAATATGTAAAAATGTCCCAAGGGTACCTGTCCCCAAAAGGACACCCAAAAGGACACTCAAAAGAACAAAAGGATAAAAAATGAAAAAAGGCTTGTTTTTTTCAAATTTTATAGATATAATAAACCCATAATAAAAATTTAGGAAGGAGCAAAAAATGGCATTTATAGATGAAATTAAACAAAGAGCAAAACAGCAAATTAAAACTATAGTGCTTCCAGAGGCAGAAGATATTAGAATTCTAGAAGCAACTGAAAAAGTGCTTAAAGAAGGATATGCAAATATAGTTTTAATAGGAAATATTGAAAATATAAAGAAAAAAGCAGAAGAAAACAAATTGGATATAACTAAAGCTACACTAATTGATCCAAAAAGTGATCAAAATTATGAAAAATATGTTAATCTATTATATGAACTTAGAAAACACAAAGGAATGACTATAGAAAAGGCAAAAGAGTTAGTTTTAGATCCAGTATATTATGGTGTATTAATGGTAAAAGATGAAAATTCTGAGGCAGATGGTTTAGTTTCAGGAGCTATACATTCAACATCAGATACTTTAAGACCAGCATTGCAAATACTAAAAACTGCACCAGATACAAAGTTAGTTTCTGCTTTTTTTGTTATGGTAGTGCCTGATTGTAAATTCGGAGAAAATGGAACATTTATATTTGCAGATAGTGGCTTAAATGAAAATCCAAATCCAGAAGAACTTTCAGAAATAGCATTATATTCAGCAAAAAGTTTTAGAAGTTTAACAGGAAAAGAGCCAAAGGTTGCCATGCTTTCATATTCGACTTATGGAAGTGCACATTCAGAACTTACTGAAAAAATGATAGAGGCTACAAAAATATTAAAAGAAAAAGATAAAAATTTAATAGCAGATGGAGAATTACAGTTAGATGCAGCAATAGTACCAGAAGTTGCAAAATTCAAAGCACCAAATAGTCCTCTGAAAGGAGAAGCAAATGTACTAATATTCCCTAACCTAGATGCCGGAAATATAGGATACAAACTAGTTCAAAGATTAGCAAAAGCAGAAGCATATGGACCACTATGCCAAGGAATAGCAAAAGCTGTAAATGACTTATCTAGAGGATGCTCAAGTGATGATGTAGCAGGAGTTGTTGCAATAACAGCAGTGCAAGCTCAAGCTTTAAAACAGAACTAGACTTTTAATAAAGATAAAATATAAAGCAAAAAAAATACAATAAAAAGGTTTATAGGTAAAACCAAATTCAAAAACCTAAATAAAAATAAGGAAATATTATATATGAAAATTTTAGTCATAAATTCAGGAAGTTCATCACTAAAATATCAAGTAATTGATATAGAAAAAGAAGAAATGCTAGCAAAAGGAAACTTTGAAAGAATAGGACAAGAAAATTCATTTTTAACACACAAAGTAAATGGAGTAAAACACAAATTTGAACATTATGCAAAAGGTCATAAACAAGCGATAGAATTTATACTATCAAGACTTGTAAACCCACATTATGGAGTTATACAAGACTTATCAGAACTAGCAGGAATAGGCCATAGAGTAGTTCATGGAGGAGAAAAATTCTCAGAGCCTGTCATCATTACAGATGAAGTAATAAAAGGAATAGAAGAATGTGAAGAATTAGCACCATTACACAACCCAGCAGCACTTCTAGGAATAAAAGCATGCAAAAAAATAGTACCAGACATGAAAATGGTAGCAGTATTTGACACAGCATTTCATCAAACAATAAAAAAAGAAAGATACATATATCCAATACCATATGAATATTACAAAAAATACGGAATAAGAAAATATGGCTTTCATGGAACATCACATGAATATGTAGCAAACAGAGCAGCATATCTTATGAATCAAGATATAAAAAAATTAAAAATAATAAATTGCCACTTAGGTCAAGGCGCAAGCATATGTGCAATAAAAAATGGAGAATCACAAGAAACAAGCATGGGACTAACACCACTTGGAGGAATATCAATGGGAACAAGAAGTGGAGACTTAGACCCATCTGTAGTTACATATATAATGAAAAAAGAAAACTTATCTCCAGAAAAAATGGAAAATATATTAAACAAAAAATCAGGAGTATATGGAATATCAGGAGTCTCAGTAGACTTTAGAGACATAGAGCAAGACGCTTTAAGTGGAGGACACCACGCAAAACTTGCCTTAGACAACTTCCACTATTTAGTCGCAAGCTATATTACAAAATGCATGGTAGCGCTAAATGGAGTCGATGTATTAACATTCACAGCAGGGGTAGGAGAAAAAGGTCAAGACTCAAGAGAAACAATATGTAATTACTTAGAAGTATTTGGAGTAAAAATAGATAAAGAATATAACCAAAAAATAAAAGGACAAGAAGCTGAAATAACAGCTAAAGATTCAAAAGTAAGAGTATTTGTAATACCAACAAACGAAGAATTAATGATAGCAAAACAAACAGCAAAATTAATTAGTGAACTTTAGGGACGTTCCTTAAAGTTCAAAATTAAAATATTTTATGAACTTTAAGGAACGTCCCTAAAGTTCAAAAGGAGGAAAAAATGAAAATATTAGTTTTAAATTGTGGTAGTTCATCACTTAAATATCAATTAATAAATATGGAAACAGAAGAGGTTATGGCATCTGGAAAATATGAAAGAATAGGAGAGAAAGAAGCTTTTATAACACATAAAGTAAACGGAAAGAAAATTGAAATACAAAATCCAGCATATAATCATACAGAGGCTATAGAGTTTACTTTAGAGCAATTAACAAATCCAGAATATAAAGTAATAGACAGTTTAGATGAAATATCTGCAGTAGGCCATAGATTAGTTCATGGGGGAGAAAAAATTTCAGAATCTGTAATAATAGATGATAATATTATAGATGTATTAAAAGAATATTCAGAATTAGCTCCATTACATAATCCAGCATGTATTCTTGGAATAGAAGCTTGCAAAGCAGTTATGAAAGATAAGCCAATGGTAGGAGTATTTGATACAGCATTTCATGCGAGCATTCCAAAAGATAAATATATATATCCAATTCCATATGAATATTATAAAAAATATGGAATAAGAAAATATGGATTTCATGGTACATCACATATGTATGTATCACAAAGACTTGCAGAGATAGAAAATAAAGAAAGTTTAGAAGGAACAAAAATTGTTACTTGCCATTTAGGTCAAGGGTCAAGTATTTGTGCTATAGAAAATGGAAAATCTGTAGATACAAGTATGGGGCTTACACCACTTGGAGGAATTCCAATGGTAACAAGAAGTGGAGATTTAGACCCATCAGTTATTACATATATAATGAAAAAAGAAAATTTATCACCAGAAGAAATGGAAAATATATTAAATAAAAAATCAGGACTTACAGGAATATCAGGATTAGCACCAGATTTTAGAGTAATTGAAGATGAGTCAAAAACAGACAATGAACTTGCAAAAATTGCAATAGAAGAATTTAATTATTCTATCGCAAGCTATGTTGCAAGGTATGCTGCTTGTATGAATGGTATAGATTACCTAATATTTACAGGAGGAGTTGGCGAAAATCAAATAAATATAAGAAAAGGTATCTGCAAAAAGCTAGAATTTATGGGCGTAAAAATAGATGAAGAAGCAAATAATGTTCGAAGCGAAGAAAAACTTATATCTGCAAAAGATTCAAAAATTAAAGTTTATGTAATACCAACAAATGAAGAGCTAATGATAGCAAAAGAAACACAAAAATTGATATAAATATTTACATAATTTTAAATACATGATATAATATAAACTACCATCTTTTAAGGAGGTATTATATAATGAAGCGGCAAATAAACTTAATCTTTAAGGAAATTGCTATTATTGCCACTATACTTTTAGCAATAGTAGAAGTTTACAATCAAGTGAACAATATTATACAAAATAGTAAAATATTGTTATTAACAGACAAAGACTAAATTATTGCTAAGAACGGGGCCAATTGGCCCTTTATTTAAATAATATAAATTAAATCGTTTATAAATAATTATAAAAATAAATGAAGAAAAGGGAGGAACAAAAATGGCAAAAATTTTAGAAGACATATCAAGAACATTTAATGAATTCTTATTACTACCAAATTTAACAGACGAAAGATGCATACCAAATAATGTATCATTAAAAACCCCACTTGTAAAATTCAAAAAAGGAGAAGAGCCAAAGTATTCTGCAAATATACCAATGGTATCTGCAATAATGCAATCAGTATCAGGAGAAGAAATGGGAATAGCCCTAGCGCGCGAAGGGGGAGTAGCATTTATATATGGCTCACAATCAATAGAATCACAAGCTAAGATGGTAAGACATGTAAAAAAACACAAAGCAGGATTTATAATAAGTGATTCAAATGTAAAATCAGGAACACCTTTAAAAGATGTATTAGCACTAATTGAAGAAACAGGTCATTCAACAGTAATGATAACAGAAGATGGAACAGCTTCTGGAAAATTCTTAGGACTAGTAACAGATAAAGACTATAGACTATCAAGAGATGATATGGAAGCTCCAATTGATAATTTCATGACATCAAAAGAAAAAGCAGTATGGGCATATGAAGGAATCAACCTATCAGAAGCAAACGATATAATTTGGGAAAACAAAATAGCATGTCTACCAATACTAACAAAAGAAGGAAACTTAAAATATTTAGTATTCAGAAAAGACTATGAAGAAAGAAAAAACAACCCAAACTCATTATTAGACGAAAATAAAAGATATATAGTAGGAGCAGGAATAAATACAAGAGATTATGAAGAAAGAATACCAGCTTTAGTAGAAGCAGGAGTTGACTTAATATGTATGGACTCATCTGATGGATACTCAATCTGGCAAAAAAATACAATAGACTATGTAAGAGCAAAATATGGAGATACAGTAAAAATAGGAGCAGGAAATGTAGTAGACAAAGAAGGATTTATGTATCTTGCAAAAGCAGGAGCAGACTTCATAAAAGTTGGAGTAGGAGGAGGCTCAATCTGTATAACAAGAGAAACAAAAGGAATTGGGCGTGGACAAGCATCAAGCTTAATTGATGTAGTAGCAGCACGTGATGAATACTACAAAGAAACAGGAATATATATTCCAATATGTTCAGACGGAGGAATAGTACACGACCACCACATAACAATAGCACTAGCATTAGGAGCAGATTTTGTAATGATGGGAAGATATTTTGCAAGATTTGACGAAAGTCCAACAAGAGTAGTAAAAAAAGGAAATGGCTATGTAAAAGAATACTGGGGAGAAGGATCAAACAGAGCAAGAAACTGGCAAAGATATGACATGGGAGGAGACAAAAAACTATCATTTGAAGAAGGAGTAGACTCATATATCCCATATGCAGGAAAACTAAAAGACAATTTAGCAATAACTTGTGCAAAAATAAAATCAACAATGTGCAACTGTGGAAGTATAACAATAAAAGAATTACACGAAAAAGCAAGACTAACACTAGTATCAGAAGTAAGCATACAAGAAGGAAGTGCCCATGATGTAATACTAAAAGAAATAGACAATCAATATAAATAATGTTACAATAAATTGCCAAAAGGTTGCCAAAAGGGACGGAGCTTTTTGGCAAATTTAATTTAAACTACAAAAATGAACTTTAGGGACATTCCTTAAAGTTCAAAAAATTAAAATAAATTTTAAAGAAAATCCACAAAGTTTTCTCGAAGTTCAATAAAATTAAAAAGTCAAATGAAATGTAATATGAACTTTAAGGAACGTCCCTAAAGTTCAAAATATCGAAATTCAGAAAGGAATTAAAATGGAAGAAAAAATTGATATTATTCTTGCAACATATAAAACAAATTTAGAATACCTAAAACAGCAATTAGACAGTATTCTAAACCAATCTTATAAAAATTTTAAATTAATAATAAGTGATGATAATTCAGAAAATGAAGAACTAATAGATATGCTTAAAAGTTATGAAAAAAGTGATAATAGAATTGAATTATATCTAAATACAGAAAACAAAGGATATATAAAGAATTTTGAGTTTCTACTAACAAAAACAACTGCAAATTATATTATGTTTTCAGATCATGATGATTTTTGGTACCCTGATAAACTTGAAGAAAGTTTAAAAAAGATTAAAGAAAATAATGTAGATTTAGTATATGTAAATGCAAAACAAATTGATGGAAATGGAAAAGTGTTAGAAAATGATTATTTTAAATACAAAAATGTTCCTTTAATAAATAAACATAGTAAGCTTGCAATTTCTAGGTGTATTGGGATAGGATGTTCTTATATTTTTACAAAAGATGTAAAGAAAAAAATGCTACCATATAGTCAAACTGTAATTGCACATGATTGGCTTGCAAGTTTTATTGCAGATGAAGGAAAAGGCCTTTTATATATAGATAAGCCTTTATTTGATTATAGGCTTCATGAAACAAATGTGTTCGGAGGAAGAAATTTAAACCAAAATTTAAAAAGATGGAAAGAAAAAGAAGGAAAATCATATAAAAGCTTTTTGAAATATAGAAAAGAAAAGGTAATAGATAAAGCATATTTAGATGGGGCAAAAATGTGTTTAGATTACACTGATAGTGACATTAATAGAAAATTTTTAAATGAACTAATTTCATATTATGAAAATTTAGAAAAATCAAAATATATTAATTTTCATATATTTAAATATTTTAAATTTTTAAGTGGAAAAAATTTAGCAAAAAAAATGTTAAAAGAAATAATGATATTTCATTTACCTATATTAAGTTATATTGTATTTTGTATTGGGTAAACGAATTTTAAATATAAAAATAAATTTACTATATTAAAACCACCAATAAAAAGTTACTATTTTCAGTTCTTATTACAGTTCTTAATTTAATATGTAGAAAAGCCTAAGCGAAGGTAATATATATTTTTTGAAATTATATATTACCTTCGCTTAGGCAGTTTATTTTAGACCATATATTTTATACAAGAATAAGAACAAATAAATTCTTATTAAATATCCATAAATATTGACAAAAAAGCCAAATAAATATAGAATATAACAAAACCAAAAATGAAAAACAGGAGAGAAAAAATGGAATTTATAAAAACAATATGGAAGAACAAAAAATTAATAATTCAACTTGGAAAAAACGACTTTAGAAACAAATTTGCAAGTACAAGCCTAGGAAGTTTATGGGGCTTTTTATCACAATTTATATTTATGCTTACATATGTAATAGTATTCCAGTACATCCTAAAAACAGGAAGTGCAGGAAATGACCCATATGTAGTATGGTTTTTACCAGGAATATCAATGTGGTTATTTTTACATGACACAATCATGAGTGCAAGTTCATCAATAAAAAATTATAGTTACCTAGTAAAAAAAGTAGTATTTCCAGTAGATATAATACCAGTATTTACAATAATATCAAACAGCTTCATATCACTATTTTTATTCTTAATATCAATAGTAGTATGTATTTGCTTTAGCTATATACCAAACCTACTAATGCTAATATATATGATATTTGCAGCAAGCTGTTTAATACTGGCTGTAACAAGATTTACATCAGCACTAACAACACTAGTACCAGACTTTGAACAAGCACTAGGAATAATAATGCAATTATGCTTTTGGTTTACACCAATAGTATGGAACTTAAGTATGGTAGCAGGCGAGCCAATTTTACAAAAAATATTGCAATGTTTTCCATTCACATACCTAGTTACAGGATTTAGGCAAGTATTTATAGATGGAAACATAGTAACACAAGGCCATGGGTTTTATACAATAGTATTTTGGGTTATCACAATAGCAATATTTTTATGGGGAAACTATATATTTAAAAGAAGCAAAAAAGATTTTGCAGATGTATTATAATAAAGAAAGCAGGAAAAAATATGAGCGAAAGAGTAGATGTATTACTTGCAACATATAATGGAGAAAAATATTTAAAAGAACAACTAGAAAGTATTTTAAATCAAACATACAAAAATATAAGATTAATAATATCAGATGACTGTTCTTCTGACTCAACAAGAGAAATACTAAAACAATATGAAAAAAAAGATGAAAGAATAAAAGTATATTATCAAGAAAAAAATTTAGGATATGTAAAAAATTTTGAATTTTTACTAAAACAAGTAGAAAATGACCTTTATATGTTATCAGACCAAGATGATGTCTGGTTACCAGAAAAAATAGAAAAATCAGTAGAAACATTAAAAAAAGAAAATGCAGACTTAGTTTTTGGAGATTTAGAAGTGGTAGATCAAAACTTAAATACAATATTTCCATCATTTGGTGACTTTATGCAACTAAATAAAAAAATAGAAAAATATATAAATACATACAAAATTAATTACTTATATAATTGTGTAACAGGTTGTACAATAATATCTAAAAAGAAATTTATTGAAAAAATGTTACCATTTCCAACAAACTCAAAATATTTAATACATGACCATTGGATAGCACTTATAGTATCACTAAATGGAAAACTAGCATATATGAAAACTCCATATATAAAATACAGACAACACGGAAATAATCAAGTAGGAACTAATAAAATATCTCACAAATTTAATAAATTAGAACAAGTAAGAAATTTATTTATAGATGTAAAATTAGGCGTATTTTCTACATATGTACAAAGAAAAGAAGTTTTTCCAAAAGTACTACAAGAATTAAATCAAAAATCTTTAGAATACTATAAAATGTTACAAACAAAAAAATATATGAACTTTAAAAATTGGAATATATTTCACGAATTATATAAAACAGAAAGCTTTAAATATTATATTGAAAACTTTTTAATATTAAATATGCCACTTATCACCCAAATACCATTTAAAATTAGAATTATCATTTTAAAAGCCTTAAAAAAAAGATAATTTTAGCGAAAGGAGAAAACTTGCAAAATGAGTAAAAAAGAAAATAAAGAGCTAGAAAATGAAAGACTAAAAAATAATGAAATAGAAAATAAAAAATTAGAAAATGAAAATTCAGAAAATAATGAAAACACAATAGAAATAAAAAATCTAGTAAAAGAATACAAAATGTTCAAATCAAAAAAAGATAGACTCTTAGAAACAGTCTTTCCAGCATATCAAAAACATGATGTATTTCGTGCCATGGATGGCTTAAATCTAGAAGTAAAAAAAGGAGAAGTACTAGGAGTACTTGGAAAAAATGGAGCAGGAAAATCAACACTATTAAAAATGATAACAGGAGTTGTAACACCAACATCTGGAGAAATTAAAGTTAAAGGGAAAATAAGTTCACTATTAGAACTTGGAGCAGCATTTAACTCTGAACTAACAGGAATAGAAAACATATATCAACATGGTCAAATAATGGGACTTACTAATGAAGAAATAGAAGAAAGAAAACAAGACATAATAGATTTTGCAGATATAGGAGAACACTTATATCAACCAGTAAAAACATATTCATCAGGAATGTTTGCTCGTTTAGCATTTGCATGTGCAATAAATGTTGACCCAGATATTTTAATAGTAGATGAAGTTTTATCAGTAGGAGATATGGCATTTCAATTAAAATGTTTCAAAAAATTTGAACAATTCAAGAAAAAAGGAAAAACAATATTATTTGTAACACACAGTATAAATGATGTATTAAGAAATTGCACAAGAACAATAATTATAGAAAGTGGCAAAAAGATATTTGATGGCTCAGTAAAAGACGGAGTAGAAAAATACAAAAAAATGATAGTAGGAATAAATCCAGAAGAAACTAAAGAAACAAAAGAAATGCAAGAAGAAAGTAAAATAAAAGATAAAAAACAATTTAAAAACAGTCTATATAACCCAGAAGAACTATGGAAAACAAGGTTTAACGAAAACCCAAACCTAATAAACTATGGAAATGGTGCAGCAGAAGTAATAGATTATGGAATGTTCGACTTAGAAGATAATTTCTGTATGATGATAGAAAATGATAAAGAAATAGTACTAAAATCAAAAGTACTATTCCATAAAAATGTAAAAGACCCAATATTTACAATGACACTAAAAGACTTTAAAGGTCTAGAAATATGTGGAACAAACACAGTAATAGAAAAAATAATAACAGGAGAATTCAAAAAAGGAGACATAGCAATAACCGAATTTAGAGTAATGTTTCCAGTAGCACCAGGAAAATATACATTATCATTTAGTTGTACACACTTTAATAATAGAGGAGAATTAGAAGTATTAAATAGGAAATATGATGCTTTACTTGTAGAAGTTATGTCTGTAAAAGAGATGGTAGGATTATTAAAAATAAATCCAGAAGTAACAGTAACAAAAATACCTGGGGCAGAGGATATTATTTAAAATGAAAGGTTTATTATATTAAAAAAATGGAAAAAACTAAAAATAATAATCAAAAAACACAAAAAAACAAACAAGAAAATAGAATTTATATAAAAAAAGTTATAATTATTTTGATACTTGTGTTAATGATAATACTACTAGGTATTGGGATAGATTGCTTTTTAAAGCAACAAAACAAGATAGAACTAATTCAAACTTCACCTCAAAGTCAAAGCCAAATGATGGGTTACATAATAAAAACAAAACAAGGAAAAGTAATTGCAATAGATGGTGGAACTAAGGAAGATACAGAAAATTTTATAAAAAACATAAATGACTTAGGAGGAAAGATTGATATTTGGTTTATAACACACCCACATAAAGACCATGCAGGAGTACTAAACAGTGTAATTGAACAAAATATAGACTTGAAATTAGGAAAAATATATTACACTGCAAATGACTTAAGCTGGTACCTTGAATATGACCCCGAAAGAGCATTTGAGGCGGAAGATTTTTATAAAACAATAACCAATAGCAAAATAAAAGACAAAGTAGAAGAAGTTACATTAAACCAAATAATAAATATAGATAACCTAGAATTCGAAATTTTAGGAGTAAAAAACCCTGAAATCACAGTAAATCCATTTAATAATTCAAGTATGATAATAAAATTAAAAGTAAATGAAAAAGAGGTATTATTCCTAGCAGACACAGGAGCCGAATCAGGCATGAAACTATTACAAAATCAAGAAGATAAATTAAAATCAGATATTGTTCAAATGGCACACCACGGACAAGCAGGAGTAACAAAAGAAGTATATGAAAAAATAAATCCAAAAATATGCTTATGGCCTACACCAGACTGGCTATGGGATAATAATCCAGGAACAGGATACAATACAGGACCATACAAAACAATAGAAACAAGGCAGTGGATAGAAAGCTTAGGGGTAAAACAAAATATTGTTGCAAAAGATGGAGACATAAAATTAGAAATTTGGTAAAAATATAGAAATGGGGATTTTTATGGAATTGAATTTACAAAATGAAGAAGCAAGAATTGCAAATTACATATTACAAAATGACCTATCTGAATATGAAAAAATAATTGAAAGAGAACAAGATATTGATATTGTTCAAAGCTTATCACCAATAAGAAAAAATATCTTAAACTGGTATCCATTTAAAGAAAATTGCAGAATTCTAGAAATCGGAGCAAATTTTGGTGAAGTAACAGAAGTGTTTATAGAAAAAGCATCAGAAGTAGTAGCAATAGAAGAAAACGAAAAAAAAGCAGAAGCAATCCAAAAAAGATATGAAAAGGCATCAAACTTAAAAATAATAGTAGATAAATTAGAAAATATAAATATTGAAGAAAAATTTGATTATTGCATAATATACAGCCCAAAACTAATTAAATATGCATTAAATTATACAAAATTAGATGGAAAAATATTACTTGCAACAAACAATAGATTTGGAATTTGCTATTTTGCAGGAGCAAGCAAAAATGGAAGAATTTATGATACAATACAAAACGAAAAACAAGACTTATATAGTAAGCAAGAAATAGAAGAAGAACTTTCAAAGTTACAAATAAAAAACTATAAATTTTACTATCCATTACCAAACTATAAAATGCCAAATGTAATATTTTCAAGTGACTATCTTCCAAACGAGAACACTACAAAATTAATGTATAACATTATGTACGAAAAAGGAAGTGTAGTAGTATTTGATGAATTAAAAGCTATTAAGCAATTAACAAAAAATAAACAATTTGAGTTTTTTGCAAATTCATATTTAGTAGAAATACAAAATATACAAAACCTAGAAAAATCTAATGTAAAATTTGTAAGTTTTAATAATAACAGAAAAGAAAAATATAGACTTGCAACAATAATAGAAGAAGATTTAGAAAAACAAGAAACAGTAGCAATAAAAGAAATAATATCAAAAGAAGCACAAGAACATATGCAAAATATAAAATTAAATACTAAAAAGCTAACAGAATTAGGGTTTGAAATGTTAGATAAAATAGAAGAAAATAAAGTAATTAGCAAATATATAGAAGGAGATACACTAGATAAAATAATTGCAAAAAACATTTTAAACAAAAATATAGAAAAAGCATATGAACTTATTGATAATTGGTATAACTACATTAAAGAAAAACTAATAAAAAACAAAAAATCAGCAATAAATGAAAACATTAAAGTAGCCAAAGAAGAATTAGAAGGACTAACCATATTAAAAAATGGATATATAGACTTAGTATTTGAAAACACATTTTATAAAGATGGCAAATTTATGTTTTTTGACCAAGAATGGTATAAAGATGGAATTCCAATAGAATACTTACTATATAGAGCCATAAATAATATGTATTCATATAACTTAGAATTAAATGGAATTTTAAGCAAAACACAAATATTTAAAAGATATAATCTAGAAAAATATTTAGAACTATTTAAAAAAATAGAAGAATTTATCCAAAAAGACATAATAGACGAAAAAATGCAAGCTATAAATAATTTATCACTAGAAAAACTATATGATATAAATATGGCAAGCCTTTTAGTAAAACAAATAGAAAATTATAAACAAAATGATGCAAAACAAACAAAATATATTACAGAAATAGAAACTGACAATAAAAATAAGCAAGCATATATAAATGTTTTGGAAGACAAAATAAAAGACTTAAATCAAAAATTGCAAGAAGCAACTATAAGCCAAGAAAAGCCAGAAAAAAAGAGAAGTTTATTTTTTAGAAAATAATCTTAAAAAGTGTAAAAATAAAAGGGTAAAGAAATTAATAAAGATTTGTTAAAAAAAGATAGGAGAGAAGAAAATGTTAAATAAATTATTACCAGAAAATTCAAAAAGAAGAATATTTGCAAAAAAAATATATAATAAATATTTTGCAAAATATAGTGAAGAAGAAAGAATATACAAAAAATGGATAGAAAAAAATGAGCCAAACAAAAATGAATTAGAAAAACAAAGAAATGAAAAATTTAAAATAAATCCAAAAATAAGTATAGTAGTACCTGTTTATAATACACCAGAAGATTTTTTTCAAGAATTAGTAGAAAGTTTGCAAAACCAAACATACCCAAATTGGGAGTTATGTTTAGCTGACGGCTCACCAGAAAGCTTAAAATTTATGCAAGAATACCCAAAAAAAGATGACAGAATAAAATACAAAATAATTGGTGAAAACAAAGGAATATCAGGCAATACCAATGAAGCTTTATCACTTGTAACAGGTGATTATATAGGGCTTTTAGACCATGATGATTTATTACCTGCATTTTCCCTATATGAAGTAGTAAAAGTGATAAATGAAAATCCAAAAGTAGAATTTATTTATACAGATGAAGATAAACTAGAAACAGCAAAAGGTCCAAGATATGGAGTATTTTTTAAACCAGATTTTTCACCATATACTTTAAATAGTGCAAACTATATATGTCATTTTAGTATACTTAAAAAAGAATTAATGGATAAATTACAAGGCTTTAGAAGTAAATATGATGGAAGTCAAGATTTTGATATAGTTGCAAGAGCATCAGAAGAAACAAAAAATATAGTTCATATTCCAAAAGTTTTGTATCACTGGAGAGCACATAAAAATTCAACAGCAAGTAATTCAGATTCAAAACCATATGCTTTTGAAGTTGGAAAACAAGTAATAAAAGATCATATAAAAAGAAGTTTAGATACAGATGTGGAAGTAACAGATGGATTAACTGCTGGAAGTTATGAAGTAAAATATGAAGTTAAAGGAATGCCGAAGGTAAGTATTATATTAGATGCAATAGGCTTAGAAAATAGCCAAATAGAAGAGTTACTTAAAAAAATAAGAGTATCTTCATATAAAAATTATGAAATAATTTTACTAACAAACAAAAACGAAAGTGAGCTAAAAAATGTAGCAGATATAGATAATATTAAAGTAGCCTTTGAAAATGAATCTAATTCTAAAGCATACAATAATTTAAAAGATAAAATTGATGGAGAATATTTTATTATATTTGATGGAAATCTAAAAAATATTGCAGTAGAAGATTATATTCAAGATTTAGTTGGTATATGCCAAGATAAAACTGTAGGTATTGTTGGAACAAAATTGTATAACTCTAAAAATTTAGTAGAACATGCAGGGATAGTTATAGGTATGAATGGAGTAGGAGATTTTGTTTATAAAGGAGCTTTAAAAGATATAGGAACATATATGCAAAGATTACTAATAATTCATAATGTAAGTGCAGTACTTTTAAAATACTCAATGATTGATAAAAAGGTTTGGGAAAGTCTTGGTGGATTTTCAGTAGATACAAGTTTAAAGAGTATAGAGAATGATATTGATTATTGTTTAAAACTTTTAAAAGATGAAAAACAAGTTGTTATTAATCCTATTGTGTCTTTTGAAATTAAAGAACTAGATTATCCTAGTTTGACTGAAGATGAGAGTAAGAATTTTATGGAAAAATGGAGTGAAGAGTATAAGTGTGGAGATAGGTATTTTAGTCCGAATTTAAGTAAGAATAGTACAGGTATTTGTATAGGGGACTAAATATAGTAAATAATTTATAAGAAAAGGATGGTTTTTTATGAAAGATGTAGATATTGTTGTACCAATATATAATGCATATGATTATACTGTGGAATGTATAAAGAGTATTTTGAATACAACTGATTTAAATAAAAATACTTTAGTTTTAATAAATGATAAGAGTCCTGATGAAAAAATATTGCCAATGCTTTATAATTTTAAAAATGAAAATCAAGACAAGAAAATAGTTGTATTAGAAAATGAGCAAAATATGGGTTTTGTTAAAACTGTTAATAAAGGTATGAGATATTCTAGTAATGATGTAATTTTACTTAATAGTGATACAGAAGTTACTAAAAACTGGATAGAAAAATTGCAAGATGCAGCATATTCTAATCCTTTTGTTGCAACAGTTACACCACTTACAAACAATGGTACAATATGTTCTGTTCCAAATTTTGGGGTTGATAATGAACTTCCAAAAAATATGAATCTTGAAAGTTATGCTGAAATGATTGAGAAAGTGTCAAAAAGTAGGTATCCAGAGCTTACTACTGGAAATGGATTTTGTTTATATATAAAAAGGAATGTAATTGATGAATTAGGGCTTTTTGATGATGAAACCTTTGGAAAAGGATATGGAGAAGAAAATGATTTTTGTTATAGAGCATTAGATCATGGGTATACAAATATATTATGTGATAACACTTTTATATATCATAAGGGAACACAAAGTTTTAAAAAGGAAAATTTAACAGAAACAAGGGCACAACTTATAGAATCACATATGAAATTGTTAAGGGATAAACACCCTTTATATGTTCAAAAAACGGACAATTTTATAGCAAATAATCCACTTAGAGATATTCAAGAAAATATAGATATTAATATCAAATTATTTGAAAAAAGAAGAATATTGTATTTGGTAAATGAATGGGAAGAAAATATGGAAATGACAGGTGGAACTTCTTTGCATATAAAAGATTTGATAGAAAAAAATTTAGAAAGTAAAATTGCAAGTTTTGTACTCGCACCAGATAAATTTGATTTAACAAGATTTAAATTATATTTATATACAGAAGGTTGTTCAAGAGAGATTGCAAACTTTAAAACAGATATACAAAATTATGGTCAAATAAATTATACAAACCAAACATATGAGCAAATGATAAAAACTATATTTGATAGTTTTAAGATAGATATATTACATGTACATCATTTCTTATTCCAAACATTTGATGCTATATATGAAGCTAAAAAAAGAGGAATATATTCAATTATAACTTTGCATGATTTGTATATGAGTTGCCCATCAATTAATATGGTTTATAAAGATAAGTTTTGTGAAGTAGCAGAAGATAAAGATTGCTCAAAATGTTTAAAAATGCGCTATGGAGTAAACTCTGATATACTTGAAAATTGGAGAAAAACTTGCAGAAATGTTTTAGAAAAATTTGATAGAATAATAGTTCCATCTGAAAATACTAAAAAACAATACAATAAAGTATATAAAGATTTGCAAATTGAAGTTGTAGAACATGGTGTAAAAATATTAGAAACAAAAGCAAATTCTGAAAAAATCCAAAAGGATACATTTGATATTGCATTTGTTGGAGCCATGGCTGTTCATAAAGGAAGTAATATATTAAAAAGTTTAATAAAAGAATGTAATAATCCAAAAATAAAAATTCATCTATTTGGAAAATCAGAAGACAAAAGTTTAGAACAAAACCAAAGTAATTATATTTTTCATGGAAAATATAAAAGAGGAGAATTGCCACAATTATTAATAGATAATAATATAGACTTAGTTTGTATGTTTACTCCTTGGCCAGAGACCTATTCATATACTTTAACAGAGTGTTATATGGCAAAAATACCTGTTTTAGCTTTTGATATAGGTGCAGTAGGAGATAGAATAAAGCAAGATAAACTGGGGTGGACTATAGAGTATCCACAAGATACTAAAAACATAATTTCTAAAATAGAAGAAATAATGAAAAATAAAGAAGAATATGATAAAGTCAAAAAAGAATTTGAAAATTATAAGTTTAAAACAATTGAAGAAATGCAAAATTATTATGAAGAACTTTATAAAATAGTACCAGAAAAAGGTAGTATGGATATAGCAGATATGTATATGTTAAAAGATTTTGCAAGACAAACTATGGAAATTGATTTTATGCAATATAAGGCTTTATATGGACATGTTGTTCATAGGTATGAAAAAATGAGGGCTTCTAAATTATGGAAAATTGCAAAAAAGGTAAAGACATTTTTTAAGGGCTAAATAATAGGTTTATTATTTAAATAAGAATGAAAGGGATTATATGAAAGTACTAATAGAAAAATTAAAAAACAATAAAAATAATATTTATAATAAACTAATATTTGTGCTAGAAATTATTGCATCATTATTTTTAGGTATTTGTATATATAAAGTAATGTATCTATACCAAGATTTTGGCTATATTTCTAAGCTTTATGTGGCTATAGCTATAATTTTAATAGCATTATTAATCACAATTTTTGTATTAAATTACAGAAAATATAAAGATAAAATTGAAAAGTTATTTCTAACATTTATAATTCCAATCGGAATGATGTTTGTAGTTTTATTACCACCTAATTGGACTCCTGATGAAGAAGGACATATATTTAAATGTTATGATTTGTCTATGGGACATATTGTAACTCCTTTAGGTGAAAATAATGAAGGAGATATTTATGTTCCACGCGGACTTTATAAATTAACTGAGGAAAAAAACACATTTACATATTCTAAGATACACAAGTTATTATCAGAAGAAGCAGACTATGATGATTTAGTACCTGCACAAACAGCTGCTAAATCATATTCTCCTGTAAGTTATATTGTTGGTGGAATTACATTTGCAATATCTAGGGTTTTTAATATTAATTTCTTATTAGCATGTTATATAATAAAATTGCTTAATTTTATAGCTTTTATTATAGTAGGTTATGTTATAATAAAAATCGTGCCTTTTGGAAAATTGGTTTTTGCAATATATATGTTTTTACCAATGTGTATGTCACAAGCTGCATCAATTTCTGCAGATAGCTTTATTAATAATATATGTTTACTATTTATAGCATATAATTTAAAATTGTTATTCCAAAAACAAGATTTAAAACTATGGCAAAGAATAATATATTATATTATGACAATATTAGTTTCACTTTGTAAGTATGTGTATTTCCCATTAGTATTTTTAAGCTTGCTCTTTTTTGGAAACAAAGAATTCAAAAAAAGAAAAGTATGGGAGCTTGTAGTTGTATCAATTTTACTTGCACTAATTTGTGCAGTTTGCTGGTATGTTTTTTCTCGGAAATTATGTAGATGTAAGAGCATATATTAAGGAAGCAAATGTAAATTCAGGTGAGCAATTAAAAGTGATACTATCAAATCCTATGCATTATTTAGAAGTTATAAAAAATACTATTTATGAGTATGGAGGAGATTATTTATTAACCTTTGGAGGAACTTTGCTTCGGATATGCAAATGATATTGAAGTACCAGAAATAGTAATTATAGTAATGTTAATTGGACTTTTTATAACACCTTTTGTAACAAATGAAAAAGAAGACATAAAATTTAAACAGAAAATTTGGTTTATATTAATATTCTTAGGATTAACATTATTAATACTTACAGGCTTATACCTAACTTGGTCACCTGTTGAATATGAAGTTATAGCAGGAGTACAGGGAAGATATTTCATACCAGTTATTATTCTTATTTTATTATGTTTAATTAATAAAAATAAAAGTGTAGAGTATAAAAATATTGAACTTAAATACTTTATAACATTTTTAGTACTTAATATTATACCAATTATACAGATAATTGAAAAATTTTAATAAATGCAAAAATTAACAAAATATAGTTTTTTACTTACAACTTAAAAATAAATACTAATGATTTGTAAATTAAAACAAGGAGAAAATAAATGGAGATAATAAAAAATATAAGGGAAAAATTTTTAAAAAAAGGTTTGTACACAAAGCAAAAATTGATAATAGCTATAATTTTGGCAATTCTAATTTCAGTAATATTTACTGTAACAAGAAGTCAAATAATAATTGACAGAATACCAATTTTTGCGGGAATATTAATATTTATATTCATGCATTTTATTCTAGACTTAAAAAAAATGTATGAATTTATATATAAATATAGGTATTATATTGCACTTGGCTTTTTAATTTATGCTGTAATTATGGGATATTCTATGTCTTCAATAGGTGTATATAATGGATTAATTCAAGGAGAAAGTACAGATAAATATTATACACCAATACTTCGGAGAATCTAGAAGCATAAGGTCAGATGAATGGGTTGTAAATACACCAATATTTATATCACAAGCAATAGATGAAGATAATCCATTTGCATATTATAATGATAATTTAAGAGGAACTATGACAGATATGTTTACAGTTGTAGCTCCACCAGTACTAGATATATTAACACTCGCAAGACCATTTAATATTGGATTTATAATACTTGGAGCAGAAAGAGGACTTTCTTTTCTTTGGTTTGGAAAATGGATAGCATTAATGCTTGTCGCTTTTGAATTTTGTATGTTAATAACAAATAAGAAAAAATTAATTTCACTAATGGGAATGCTTATGATAGTATTTTCAGCAGCAACAGTATGGTGGAATTGGACAGATATATTATTTTGGGGAATGCTTGCACTTTTATTAATAAATAAATTTATGGAAACTAAAAAAATGAAAGTAAAATTACTTTATGCATTTGGTTTATTTATAAGTGCAATATCCTATGTATTTATAATGTATCCAGCTTGGCAACTTACTTATGGATATATTTATCTTGCAATTTTTATATGGATATGTTACAAAAACAGAAAAAACTACAAAATAAACTTAAAAGATGTATTAATAATACTCGCAGTAATAGTTTTAATTGCATGTATAGGAATAAGGTATTTAATAATGGCAAAAGATGCATTAGCACTTGAGCTAAATACCGATTATCCAGGACAAAGGTTTGAAACAGGTGGCGGAGGAGCAAAGATACTATTTTCATATGTATATAGTTTTATGTTCCCATATACAGAAATAGAAAACCCTTGCGAACTTTCTGGTATGATTTCCTTTTACCCAATACCTATGATACTTGCAGTAATATATTTAATAAAAAATAAAGATAGGAAAAAACATTTTGCCTTTATATTACCACTTATCTTTTTAGGAATAGTATTTTCAATATTTACATTAGTACAAACAAATGAATTATTTGCAAAAATTACACTTTTATATATGGTTCCAGCAACAAGACTTGCAGTTCCTTTAAGTTTTATACAAGTATTACTTATAATATATTTAATTAGTATATTTAATAAAGATTCAAACTGGATTAAAAATGAAAATTTAATAAAAGTAATTTCTGTAATCTTAAGTATAATTATATTTAGTATAGCTGTACAAACAGGTCCTGCATCACTATTTGGAGCTTTAAAATCATATGTATATGGATTAATTTTACTTGCATCAATTTATCTACTATTTACAATGAATAAAGAAAAAAATAGAAAGTATTTAATTTATTTAATTATAGGAATGGCTGTAATTACTGGACCTACTGTAAATCCTATACAAAAGGGAATATCAGTATTAACAGAAAAACCAGTAGCAAAAGAAATTCAAAAAATAGTAGAAGAAGATGAAAGCCAAAACCTATGGATGGCAGATAATACAGAATTTTATATGTCAAATTATCTATTATGCAATAAAGCAAAGGTTATTAATTCAACAAATACTTACCCAAATTTTGAGCTTTTTAAAACAGTATTAGGTAAAAAAGCACTTGACCAAGAGACAAGAAAAATATATAATAGATATGCACATATAGTTTGCGAAATAACTGAAAATAAAAATGATGTAGAACTAGTATATGAAGATAGAATAAAACTATATATAACACCAGAAAAATTATCAGAACTTGGAGTAAAATATATATTTACAACAAGAGACATAGACGAATTTGATACTGAGAGTTTAGACTTTAATAAACTATATGATGAAGAAGGACTTAAAATATATGAACTAAATGCCAAATAATGCTTAACTAATAAACAAAAACATAAAGACATAAAAAAAGTCTAGCCAAAAATTGTATTACAGTTATGTAGATTTAGATTAAAAGTTATGCTAAAAAAGAAAAGGAGAAATAATGAAAGTTTTATTAATAATACCAGCATATAATGAAGAAGAAAACATAATAAGAGTATGTAAAGAAATAGAAGAAGCAAATAGCAATGTAGATTATGTTGTAATAAATGATGGCTCAACTGATAATACTTTGAAGTTACTAGAAGAAAATAACATAAACCATATAAATTTAGTTAAAAATTTAGGAATAGGAGGAGCTGTTCAAACAGGTTATAAATATGCTTTAGAAAAAGGCTATGATATAGCAGTACAGTATGATGGGGATGGTCAGCATGATATAAGATATTTAGACACAATATGTAATCCAATAATAGAAAATCAAGCAGATTTTTGCATAGGGTCAAGATATTTAGATGACCACACAAGTAGTTTTAAATCTACATTTATGAGAAGGCTTGGAAAAAATATAATATCATTTATAATAAAAGTATTTTGGAAGAAAAAAATTACAGACCCAACATCAGGTTTCAGGGCAGCAAATAAAAAAGTTATAGAATTATTTGCAAAAGAATACCCATCAGACTATCCAGAGCCAGAAAGTACAGTAACACTTTTAAAGCTAGGATTTAAAGTAACAGAAAGGGCAGTAAATATGAAAGAAAGACTAGCAGGAGAATCCTTTGCAAATGTATGGACAAGCTGTAAATACATGGTAAAAGTAACACTTTCTATAATGATTGACAGTATTTTCAGAACGAATGGAGGAAAAGTTAGATGACAATAACTTTAAAACTAGCATTAATTGTAATAACAGCAATATACATGTTTTTAATAATAAAATCTATCAGAAAGAAAAAAATGAATGTATCTTTTTCATTATTTTGGATAATAACAGGTATAATTTTAATAATATCAGCATTAGTACCAAATATGATAGAATATATATCAAATCTAATAGGATTTGAAACTCCTTCAAATATGTTATTTTGTATAACAATATTTGTATCATTTTATTTAATATTTAACCTAACAACAATACTATCAGAAGAAAATAAAAAAAATACATTATTGATTCAAGAAGTATCTTTACTAAAAAAGCAAATAAAAAAAATAGAACAAAGGATAGATGAACTAGAAAATAGTACAGATAGCACAATAAAAAAAGTTCAAAAGAATAATTATGAAAATGGTCAAATATAAAACTATAATACAAGAATTAAATAAAAAAGAAAAGGAAGAAAAAGATGGAAAAAAGGAGAAATATAAAAATGCAAATAATATTAATAATAATCTATTTAATATTAACAGTCTCAGGGCTAATACTTATGAAATTAGGAGGAAATACAGGAACACTTGCATTTAATAATGGAAACATGAATTTTGGAATAAGTCTAGTCAGTTTAGCAGGATTTATATGTTATATATGTAGTTTCTTATTATTTACACGTTTAGTTGTAATGTTTGATTTAAGTTATATAATGCCACTAACAACAGGAATTGTTCAAGTACTAAGTCTAGTTGCATCAAAACTAATATTCAAAGAAAACTTCACTTGGCAAGCTGTACTTGGAGCAAGTTTAGTAATAATAGGTATAATTATAATGAATTACAAAAAAACTAATTAATATATGATTGCCAAGAGGGACGGAGCTTTTTGGCAATTTTTATGAACTTTGAACTTTAGGGACGTTCCTTAAAGTTCATGAAAAATTTTTTTTTAGTTATTTTATAATTATTTTTTTAGTATATATAGAAAAATTTTAATAAATATA
This sequence comes from uncultured Clostridium sp., assembly GCA_930989765.1. Classification (GTDB taxonomy): domain Bacteria; phylum Bacillota; class Clostridia; order TANB77; family CAG-508; genus CAG-269. The sequence continues at coordinate 40,302 of CAKNNA010000003.1, forward strand.
ATGAACTTTAAGGAACGTCCCTAAAGTTCAAAAAATGTAATAAAGAAGGAGAAATTTATGGAGAAAATTTCAGTAATAGTGTCTTGTTATAATGAACAAGAAAGTTTACCTTTATTTTATAAAGAAATGGAAAGAGTAAGAAAAGAAGATTTTGAAGATGTTGACTTTGAATACATATTTGTAAATGATGGCTCAAAAGATAAGACTTTAGAAGAAATAAAAAACTTAAGAAAAACAGATAATAAAGTAAGATATATATCATTTTCTAGAAATTTTGGCAAAGAGGCTGCTATGATGGCTGGACTTGAATATTCTACCGGTGATTATGTTACAGTAATGGATGCAGACCTTCAAGATCCACCAGCACTTTTAAAACAAATGTATAATTCTATAAAAAATGAAGGATATGATTGTGTTGCAACAAGAAGAGTAACTAGAAAAGGCGAGCCACCAATAAGAAGCTTTTTTGCTAAGCTGTTTTATAAGTTAATAAACAAAATGTCAAATGTAGAAATGATAGATGGTGCAAGAGATTATAGATTAATGACAAGACAAATGGTAGATGCAGTAATAACTTTAAAAGAATATAACAGATTTTCAAAAGGATTATTTGGTTTTGTAGGTTTTAATACAAAATGGATAGAATATGAAAATGTAGAAAGAGTAGCAGGTGAGACTAAATGGTCATTTTGGAAATTATTTAAATATGCCTTAGAAGGAATAACAGCATTTTCTACTACTCCACTCATAATTGCATCTATTGTTGGAATATTATTTTGTATAATAGCATTTATACTAATTGTAGTAATAATTATAAGAACTTTAATATTTGGAGATCCAACTTCTGGATGGCCATCACTTGTTTGTATTATATTTTTAGTAAGTGGTGTACAATTATTTTGCATTGGTATAATAGGTCAATATTTATCAAAAACCTATTTAGAAGTAAAAAATAGACCAATATATATTATAAAAGAAACAGAAAATGATAAAAAATAAAAGAGGTAAATTATGGAAAATAATAAAATATCAGTAGTTGTTCCAATGTATTTTGAAGAAAGTGTAGTAGACGAATGTTATAAAAGAATAAAAAATACATTGCAAGATTTAGAAAATTATGATTATGAAATAATTTTTGTAAATGATGGAAGTCAAGATAGGACTTTAGAAAAATTATTCAATATTGCAAATAAAGATAAAAATGCAAAAATAATATCATTTTCAAGAAATTTTGGTCACCAAGCAGCAGTAACTGCTGGATTAAAATTTGTAACAGGTGATGTTTGCGTAATTATTGATGCAGATATGCAAGACCCACCAGAACTTATTAAAGAAATGCTTAAATTGTGGGAAGATGGAAATGAAGTAATTTATGCAAAAAGAAAAACAAGGCAAGGAGAGTCTAAATTTAAATTACTTTCTGCTAAAATGTTTTATAACACATTAAATGCATTATCAGATGTTGAAATTCCAAAAGATACAGGCGATTTTAGATTATGTGATAGAAAAGTAATAAATACAATTAATAAAATGCCAGAACATAATAAATTTTTAAGAGGACTATTTAGTTGGGTACGGATATAAGCAAATTCCATTTGAATATGATAGGCAAGAGCGTTTTGCTGGAAAAACAAAATATCCATTAAAAAAGATGTTAAAACTTGCTCAAGATGGAATTTTAAGCTTTTCTACAAAACCATTGAAATTGGTAGGAGTTTTAGGTATATTTTCGATTTTAGTTTCAATAGTTTTATTAATATATGCTCTAGTTTCATATATTTTTAAATTTAACAATTTATCTGCAGGCTGGACTTCAATTATGTGTACAATTACTTTTTTTGCTGGAGTGCAACTTCTTTCTATTTGGCTTATGTCAGAATATATAGGAAGAATTTATGAGGAAACTAAGGGAAGACCGGAGTATATTATTGATAAAACGGTTAATATTGAGAATGAAGATAATTACAATTCATAATCTGAAATTAATTAAATAAAGTATAGTTTAAAAATGTTAGTAAATTTTAATAGTAACTTATGTGTAATATTAAGTAAAATAAAACTATTGTAAATTTAGACAAATAATGATAGAATACCAAATAAGAAAAAACAAAAGATTTTTAGTAAAATAAAGAAAAGGAGGAATTTCAAAATGAAAATTCTACTAACAGGAGCAAAAGGAATGCTTGCAAAAGATGTAATCAGAAACTTAAAAGATAACAATGAACTAATATGTACAGATTCAGACGAATTAGACATAACAAACCAAGAAGCAGTATTAAAAAAAGTAAAAGAAATAAAGCCAAATTACATAATCAATTGTGCAGCATACACAGCTGTAGACAAAGCAGAAGAACCAGAAAATTATGAATTAGTAAGAAAAGTAAATGCAGAAGGACCAAAAAATTTAAGCATAGCAGCAAAAAATGAAGATGCAATACTTGTGCACATAAGTACAGACTATGTATTTGATGGAGATTTAAATTTATCACAATCATATAAAGAAGAAGATAAAGTAAACCCAGTAAGTATATATGGAAAAACAAAACTAGAAGGAGAAAAGCTAATAAAACAAAATTTAGACAAATACTATATATTTAGAACAGCATGGCTTTATGGAGATGGAAACAATTTTGTAAGAACAATCTTAAAACTTGCAAAAGATAAAGAAGAAGTAAATGTAGTAAATGACCAACATGGAAGTCCAACATTTGCAGGAGACTTAGCAAAAATAATAAAAGATGCAATAGAAAAGAAAATACCATTTGGAACATATCATGCAACAAATGAAGGATTTACAACATGGTATGAATTTACAAAAAAAATATATGAATTAGAAAATATAAAAACAAAAGTAAACCCAGTAACATCAGAACAATTTATAAGACCAGCTAAAAGACCAACAAATTCAAAATTAGATAAAACAAAAATAAAAAATGCAGGAATACAAGTTCCACACTGGGAAGAAGGATTAAAAAAATACTTAGAAAGAGAAAATCAAAAATAAAAAATAGTCTTTTTAAGTTATACCGATGAAAGGAATGATGAAAATGAAAAATAGAAAAGGAATTATTTTAGCAGGTGGAAGTGCAACAAGACTATATCCAATTACACTTGCAGTTTCAAAGCAAATGTTACCTGTATATGATAAGCCAATGATATATTATCCATTATCAATATTAATGATGGCAGAAATAAGAGAAGTATTAATTATATCAACACCAATACATATAGATTCATTTAAAAGATTATTTGGTGATGGTTCTAAAATAGGAATGAAAATAGAATATAAGATTCAAGAAAAGCCTGTAGGACTTGCAGATGCATTTATACTAGGTGAAGAATTTATAGGAGATGATAATGTTGCATTAATATTAGGAGATAACATGATATATGGTTCAAGAATTCAAAAAGTACTAAAAGCAGCAAATAATGTTAAAGAAGGAGGACTAATATTTGGTTACAAAGTAGCAGATCCAACTTCATATGGTGTAGTAGAAATAGATAGTAAAGGAAGAGCATTATCAATAGAAGAAAAGCCAAAAGTTCCTAAATCATCACTTGCAGTTCCAGGAATTTACTTTTATGATAATGATGTAGTAGAAATTTCAAAATCATTAAAACCTTCAGAAAGAGGAGAGCTTGAAATAACAGATGTAAATAAAGCATATATGGAAAAAGGAAAATTAAAAGTAATACCACTTGGTTCAGGATATGCATGGTTTGATACAGGAACAGCAGATAGGCTTGCAGATGCATCAGACTTTGTAAAAGCAATAGAACTAAGACAAGGAATACAAATAGCATGTCTTGAAGAAATAGCATACAAAAATAATTGGATAGGAAAAGAAGAATTAAAAGAAGCAATAAATCATTTTGGAAAAACAGAATATGGCAAATACTTACAAAGAGTATTAGAAAGTGAAGAAATAGATTATCATGAAATCTATGAAGATGAAATATTTAACAATATTTAAAAAAGAAGGGAAAAAAGCTATGGGAAAATTTAAAAAAATAGAAACCAAAATACCAGATGTTTATATTATAGAGCCAACAGTTTTTGGAGATAATAGAGGATACTTTATGGAAACATATAGTAAAAAAGATTTCGAAGAAATTGGATTAAACTATAATTTCGTACAAGACAATCAATCCAAATCAAAAAAAGGAGTATTAAGAGGATTACATTTCCAAAAAGAAAATTCACAAGCAAAACTTGTAAGATGTATTAAAGGAGAAGTATTTGATGTAGCAGTAGACTTAAGACCAGGAAGTAAAACATATGGACAATGGGAAGGAGTAATACTAACAGAAGAAAATAAAAAAATGTTTATGATTCCAAAAGGATTTGCACATGGATTTTTAGTTTTATCAGAAGAAGCCGAATTTTCATATAAATGTGATGATATATATAATCCAAATGCAGAAGGTGGAGTAGCATGGAATGATGAAGATATTAATATCAAATGGCCATTAGGAAACATGAAAATATCAGATTTAATTACATCTGAAAAAGATGCAAAATGGCCAACACTTAGAGAACTAAAAAATACAGACCTTTTCAAAGATTTATAAAATAAAAAAATAGGAGGACTAAAAATGAAAAATAATATACTAGTCACGGGTGCAGCAGGATTCATAGGAGCAAACTTTGCAGAATATTTTGCAAATAAACACCCAGACTACAATGTAATAGTATTAGACAAACTAACATATGCAGGAAATATGAATAACTTAAACAAAGTAATAGACAAAATAACATTTGAAAAAGGAGATATATGTGATTTTGAATTTCTTCTAAAATTATTCAAAAAATATGAAATAAATGGAGTAATACACTTTGCAGCAGAATCACATGTTGATAATAGCATAAAAGATCCATTCATATTTACACACACAAATGTAATAGGAACACACACTTTACTAGAAGCAGCAAAAAGAACTTGGGGAGAAGGAAGCCAAAATAAATTCGTACACATATCAACAGACGAAGTATATGGCTCACTAAAAGAAGAAGGATATTTCACAGAAAAATCACCAATAAAACCAAGTAGCCCATATTCAGCATCAAAAGCAAGCTCAGACTTAATAGCATTTGCATATAAAGAAACCTATAAAATGAACGTAAATGTAACCAACTGTTCAAATAACTATGGACCATACCAACATAACGAAAAATTAATACCACATATGATAAAACTAGCACTAAAAAATGAAAAACTACCAGTATACGGAACAGGAAAAAACATCAGAGACTGGCTATATGTAGAAGATCACTGTGAAGCAATAGACTTAGTATTTCATAAAGGAATATCAGGCGAAAGGTACAATATAGGTGGACACAACGAAAAAAGAAACATAGACATAGTAAAACTAATCTTAAAAAGGCTAGGAAAATCAGAAGACCTAATAGAATTTGTAGAAGACAGAAAAGGACATGACTACAGATATGCAATAGACCCATCCAAAATAAAAGAAGAACTTGGCTGGTATCCAAAAACAAAATTTGAAGATGGAATAGTAAAAACAATAGACTGGTATATAGAAAATCCAGAATGGTTAAATTAATGGTTAGTCTGGGACAGGTCCCGAGTAACCAAAAATGGTTAATTTGGGACAGGTTATAATAATATTAAAAAATTATTATAACCTGTCCCAAATATTTTTTTAGTTGCTTTTATACATAATAAATTAAGAAAGAGGAATTATAACATAAAAATTAGGTAATACTTATATAAATAATGAGAAAACTATTGATTTTATAAAAAAAGTAGTATATTATAATAGTATAAGCGAAAATGCATATGAAGGGGGAATTGTTTTGAGTAAAATAATTAACCAAATGGAAGCAAAAGAACGGATTTTTAAAGACACGAATTGGGACTGCTTCATAGCTGAAGTTGAGTTAGATGAGAATAACAGGTTAAAACTTTCGATTTTTGGAGATTCAAAGCTGAAAGATAAATATATAAAAAAACGTGAGATAGAAATATTAAAAGTATTGAATTGTATATATGTTACTCTAGCCAAAAAAATCTTATTCAGAGAAATCCAAAATACGAAAAATAATAATGAAGAAATACCTGTAAAAGCACCTAACTTATACCAGATACTTAAAACAAAGACAAGGATTGAGTTTTGGTACATAAAGCACAGAAGCAAAAAAACAACAAAATATTTGCTTACATGGAAAATATTAATTGAGCAAGAAATGTCTGATGAAGAAATGTGTGTACTTTTAACACACATAATTAGTTCACTAATGAAGTAACAAAATAGAAGATATGCTTAAATTAGCATATCTTCTAAACTTAATTTTAAAAGTATAATTTGGAAGTATTGATATCATTAAAAATTAATAACTTTAAATTTAGAAATAAATTTAAAGTTATATTTAATTTATCAAATACATATGATATAATATTTTAAACATAAGCAAAAGAAACAAACATAAAATAAACCAAAGAGGTGATTTTATGATAAGAAAAATGCAACCAGAAGATATATCTAAAATAATGACTATATGGATAAAAGGAAACTTCAAATGTAACTATTTCATAGAAAAAGACTATTGGCTATTAGAATTCAATAAGATGAAAAATGACATAATAAATAAATACCAAACCTTTGTATATGTAAAAGAAAACCAAATTCAAGGTTTTATTAGTATTTATAAAAATGAAATCAAAGCAATATATGTAAAAGAAGATAAAAAAAGGCAAAATATAGGAAGAAAACTTATAAATTTCTGTAGAAAGAAATATAATAATTTATTTATAAAAATTTACGAAAAAAATATATCAGCAATTCTTTTTTTCAATGCATTAAGTTTTAAAAATGAAAAAATAAATATAAACAAAAAATTTAATGAAAAAGAATATTTAATGAGTTGGATAACATAAAATAGACCAAAATTTTTAACAAAATAACCAAAGCAAAGGAGAACAAAAATGAATTCAAATATATTAATAGGATTATTAATACCATTTTTAGGAACTACACTAGGCTCCGCAATAGTTCTTTTAACAAAAAATAACATGAAAACATATATACAAAAACTATTATTAGGCTTTGCATCAGGTGTAATGATTGCAGCTTCAGTGTGGTCACTTATAATTCCCTCAATAGAAATGGCAGAAAAACAAAATATAATTGCTTGGTTACCAGCAGCAGTAGGATTTTTACTAGGAATAATATTTTTACTAATACTAGATACAATTGTACCACACATACATTTAGACAAAACAAAACCAGAAGGATTAAAAACCAAAATTAAAAAAACAACAATGTTAGTATTTGCAGTAACTTTACATAATATACCAGAAGGAATGGCAGTAGGAGTAGTATTTGCAAGTAGCATGATTGGAAATTCTGATATAAGTTACCTAAGTGCAATAGTTCTAGCAATAGGAATAGCAATACAAAACTTTCCAGAAGGAGCCATAATATCAATGCCACTAAGGGCAGAAGGTGTAAGCAAAACAAGAGCATTTGCATATGGAATGCTATCTGGAATAGTAGAGCCAATAGCAGCAATAATAACAATATTACTTACAAATTTAGTTATACCTATTTTACCATATTTACTATCATTTGCAGCAGGAGCAATGATATATGTAGTAGTTGAAGAATTAATACCAGAAGCACAATCAGGAGAGCATACAAATATAGGAACAATAGGAGTAGCAATAGGATTTGTACTAATGATGATTTTAGATATTGCACTAGGATAAAAGTAATAAAATATTTAGATAAAGAGAAATTTCTATATTGGTATTTTATTAAAGCACTAGATACTTTAATAAAAACATAAAAGAAAGTTCTTTTTTTTAATAACCTATATAATAAAATGTCCAAAAAAGAAACGTCCCCAAAAGGACAAAATGTCAAGAAATGGAAAAATGTCCCAAGAGGGACAGTCCCCAAATGGACAAAAAAGTGTAACAAAATAGAAAATTTATTGTATAACAGGTAACAAAACTAAATAAAGAGGGGTGTAATAATGGAAAAAAATAAAGTAGATAATGAAGAAGAAAGTAAAATATTATACAAAGAATATCTTAATGGAAACCAAAAAGCATTTGAAAAAATAGTATTAATGTATAAAAATAATTTAATATATTTTATAAATAAATATGTAAATAATATGCAAATTGCAGAAGATATTTCACAGGATGTTTTTGTATATATATTAATTAATAAAGAGCAATATGATTTTAAATATTCTCTAAAAACATATTTATATATGATAGCAAAATGTAGAGCTATAAATTATTTAAAAAAAGAAGCTAAAAATGTAAAAGTCCAAGACTATGACAATTTATATAAAGACGAAAGGCAGTTAGAAGACTTTATTTTCGCAAGAGATAAAGATAGGAAAATAAGAGAAGTACTAAAAAATATGAAACAAGAATATCAAACAGTAATAATCTTAAATGTATATGAAGGTTTCAAATACAAAGAAATAGCAAAAATAATGCAAAAAAACATTATAGATGTAAAATCTTTAATACATAGAGCTAAAAAAAGATTGAAAAAATTATTAGAAAAGGAGGGGATTGGTTATGATGAATAATAAAGAATATTTAGAAAACATCTATAAAAAGAAATCAGAGATTGAATATGATAAGATTTCAAAGAATGTAAGAAATAGTTTTTATACTACAAATTTCAAAAAGCTAGAAGTAAAAAATGTACTGCAAATAGCACTAACATTTATAATTTCAATAGGTGTAACAATAGGAGTAGTATATGCTGGAATAGTTACTTATCAAAATATATGGCAAAAACCAAAAGAATATAAATTTGAAGATACTTATACAATAACTAAAGAAGATGAAGAAAAATCTATTTCAAAAGAAGATGCAGAAAAAATTGCAAACCAAATAGTAAATAACATTGGAAAAAAGCCTGGAAATATAACTAAATGTGAACTTATAAAAACAAGTAATAAAACTACTTGGGAAATAATGATGGATAACCAAATAAGTTTATCTATATATTCAACAACCGGAAAACTTAAACAATTATCAGATTTTAGTATAGATGATACAAAAATACCATCAACGATATCTAAAGAAGAAGCAGAAGAAATTGCAAAAGAAATATATATATCTTTAGGTTATGAAGAAGGAGAATATGAATTAGCAGAAATTAAGAAAAGTGCTGTAACAGAAGACTCAAGCCTTTGGCAAGTGGACTTTTGTAAAAAATATGGAGAGATATATAATTATTATCAAGATATTAGAATAAGTTTTATACCTGAAATAAAACAAATAGTAATACTTACAATTTTTGACTATGATTATGAAGATAATCCAGTAGTTATAAAAGAAGAAGAAGCAATAGAAATTGCGAAAGAAAAGTCTATCAGTTTAGGAAGAAATGAAAATGATATAAAAACAATAGAAGCAAAACTAGATATAAAATTAATGAATCCAAATGTATTTATAAAAGAACAAATAGCAATACCAAAAACAGAAAATAACCTAAACAATATTGAAGAAAATGTAACACAAAATGTTACTATAGATAGCACTGAAATAGTATATGAAACAGATGAAATAGTAAGAAAAGTATGGGTAGTAGAAATAGATTATACAAATACAATATTCAGTGATAAAGAAGCATATTATATAGATTGTACAACAGGAGAAATTATTGGAGGAGACCAAGTAAAATAAGAGAAAATTAAAATAACATAAATAACAATTTAAAGAAATCATAGAATATAAAGCTTACAAAGAGTGATATTGGATTAGAATTACAATATCACTTTTTAAATGTAAAAAAAATTAATAAAAATTTAATAGTTAGTAAAAAAATTATTAATAATTTACTGATACAATAAAAAAATGTTAATACTATAAAAAACAAATAAAATATTATTATTTACAAGATTCTATAAATTAATTATAAAATTGCTAAATAATAGTAAAATCTCAAAAATATGAGACAAATATAAAATATTATGATATAATTAATATGTTTAATTAAAAAACATATTAAAGAAAGGAAAAAAATGAGTAATAAAAATAAAATAAAGGTATTTAAAATAATTATTGCAGTAATTGTAATAATTATATTAATTGCAGTAACAGTTTATTTAATACCATTAATAAAAAACCTTACAACTGAAGAAGGACAAATAGAATTTAAGCAAAGAATAAATGATACAGGATTTTTAGGAATGCTTACATTATTTGGACTACAACTTGCACAAATATTTTTGATTATTCTACCAGGTGAGCCTATAGAAATTTTAGCTGGAATGTGCTATGGTGGATTATGGGGAACAATATTTGTACTTATATCATCTGCGATAATTTCAACAGGAATAATATTTTTTGTAAGAAAATTAGGTAAAAAATTTGTATATGATTTTTGTGGAGAAGAAAAAATAAAGAAAATAGAAAATAGCAAATTATTTAAAAATTCTCAAAAAATAGAATTAATAATGATAATTTTATTTATAATCCCAGGAACACCCAAAGATTTATTTGTATATATAGCGGGTTTGCTGCCAATACATCCAATCAGATTTATAGCTATATCTACATTTGCAAGAATTCCATCAATAATATCTTCAACACTTGCTGGTGCAAATTTAGCTACAGGAGATTGGAAAATGAGTTTAATAATATATGCAATAACTTTTGTAATAGTTGGGATAATAGTATTTTTGATTAAAAAATTTGATAAGAGTAATACAACAGGAGAAACTTTATCTGCTATACAAAAAGATATAAAATAATTTAGAAAATTTAGAGAAATATAAAGGGGAATACTATGAATGAATTACAATTAGGCAAAACTACAAAAGACAAGATTATAGATTATATAACATATTTTTTTATATATTCCTTTTTAGGATGGATTATAGAAACAATATATGCTTTTTTTATACATGGATACTTTGTAAAAAGAGGATTCTTATATGGACCAATATGTCCAATATATGGTTTTGGAGCTGCTATTTTAATTATGTGCACCCAAAAATTGTATAAAAAGCCATTTCAAAAATTTTTGATTTCAACAATAGCTTTTACAGTTTTTGAATATTTAGTTTCTTTAATTTTAGAAGTGGTATTTAATTTAAGATGGTGGGATTATTCAAATGATTTTCTCAACATTCAAGGAAGAGTAAGTTTATTATACTCAATTTTTTGGGGATTAATAGGTGTTTTTCTACTTGAAAAATTACACCCATTTGTGCAAAACTTGATACAAAAATTAAAATCCAAAAGCAAGCATAATATACAGCTTATTTGTTGCTTAGTATTTATTGTTATCATTATAGTAGATTTCATATTATCATCAATTAGATATTTAATGTAAATTATAGAGGTATCCTATTTAAAGGATACTTTATTTATTTTAAAATAAGTTATTCATGCTACATAACTTTGATTATAAAAAATAAATGAATAGTAAAATTAAAAAATAATTAATAAATTATAAAAGATTATTTAATAATTAAATGTTATATTAAAATTAATAATAAATAATCTTACAAAAATGTAAGACAAATGTAAGCAAAAAATATATCATTTTAAGAAAAACTATATTATAATATAAAAATAAATGGGGGATAATATGGAGAAAAAAGAAGTAGTAAAAAATGTATTAATATATATTATGAAAATTTTTTGGGTATTCATAATAGGAAGTGTACTAGGTTACATAGTTGAAACAATAGTAGGCTTTGTACAAAATGGACATTTTGTTTCAAGGCAAGGTCTATTATATGGACCATTTATACAAGTATATGGAATAGGACTAGTATTATATTATTTTATAGTACCAAAAATAAAAGGGGATTTTAAAGTATTTATCTATAGTATGTTACTAGGTGGAATAGTCGAATACTTATGTTCTTTTTTTCAAGAAATGTTATTTGGTACAATATCTTGGAATTATAGTAATTTATTATTTAATATCAATGGAAGAACAAGCCTTTTACACTGTATATATTGGGGACTAGGAGGAATTCTATTCATGAAACTCGTATATCCACATATAAAACAAATAGAAGGATACTTAAAAAACTCATATTTTAGACTTGCAACATATTTACTAATAATATTTATGGCATTTAATATATCAATTTCAACACTTGCAGCTTTTAGGCAAGATGAACGAAAAAACAATATTTCTCCTTCAGGGGCATTTGATAGTTTTCTAGATAGATATTACTCAGATGAAGTTATGGATAGAATATATGAAAATAAAAAAGACATTGTGTGAACTTTAGGTGAACTTTAGGGACGTTCCTTAAAGTTCATTTTTTTATTAAAATTATGAATGAAAAATCTACCAAAAGTTGCCAAAGGGGACGGAGGAAAATGGCAATTTTTTTAAATTGCCATTTTCCTCCGTCCCCTTTGGCAACTATAAGATACACCAAAATTATAATAATATAGGACTTATTTGTACCCCTTCTAAAGCATACTCAATTGTTTTTATAATATATTCAGGGTCAAATACTACAGATCTTGGTTTAGTTATTGGATTATCTTGTTTAAAAGGAACAAAATAATAATTTTTTCTATTTAATAATTTACCTATATTTTCTGCATTTCCGCTTAATGCATTATTTGTTGAAGTAGCAATAACAATAGGTCTATTATTTCTTAAATGTGATTTTGCAGCCATTGTTGCAGGGGTATCTATAATATCGTTTGCAAGTTTAGCAATTGTATTACCAGAACAAGGAGCAATAATAAGTATATCAGTTAATTTTTTAGGACCAATAGGCTCAGCATCTTGAATTGTATGAATTATTTTCTTGCCAGTTATATTTTCAATTTCTATTATAAAATCTTCTGCTTTGCCAAACTTTGTATCTAAATTATAAGCATTATATGACATAATAGGAATAATATCAGCATTTTTATTTTTTAGTTCTTTAATTTTAGGTATAACTTTGCTAAAAGTACAAAAAGAGCCTGTAAGTGTAAATCCTATTTTTACATTTTCTAAATTCACAAAATTTCCTCCTTTCGAGTGAAGTTCTTATGATATAATATGAATCTATGTCGAATTTTGTAATAAAAATTTATAATAAGTCTTAGTTTATTAAAATATACTAGAATTATAAAACAAAAGTAAGAAGCGGTTGGAAAGTATTATATATTACTTTTCAACCATTTCTTAACATATTAAATCGGGAGAAATGAAACATAACCATGTCAAATTTTAATAAAAAAATGAAAAGACTATTGACAAAGAATAAATGTTCGTATATAATGCATAAAAACGAACAAATATTTGTAAAAATAAAAGGAGATAAAATATGAAAAAGCTAAAAATAGTAAACAAAACAAAATTCAAAAAATCAATAATAATTTTATCTATAATTTCAGGTATATTAATTTTAGGAATATATTTTAATTATACAAGTTCCAAAACAGAAATATGTTATAAAACAAAATTCATAACCAAAGGAGAAACACTATGGTCAATAGCAGAAAAAGAAGTAAAAGAAAATGCATATTACAAAAATCAAGATTTAAGAAAAGTAATATATGATATACAAAATGTAAACAACCTAAAAAATAAAAACATATATGAAGGATTAGAAATAGTAATTCCTACATACAAATAGATTGAAATGAGATTAATGTAAAAAACAAGTACAACCCGAACTATAGAATAGAAACAAAAAATTAAAAATTTTCCTTGACAAAAATATAATAACACTATAAAATAGTTAGGTATCTAACAAAAAATTAAATACTAACTATAAGGAGGAAAATATTGGAAAAGAACGATGTTGGTAAAAAAATACAAATGCTATCAAGGCAAATAAAAAGAAGAATGGATACTGCATTATCAGAATATCAAATTACAGGAAGACAAGTAGCTATTCTTTTATACATCTATGAAGAATCTAAAAAAAGAGATGTATATGCCAAAGACATAGAACTGGCTTTTGATATGAGAAGAGCATCAGTAACAGGTATATTAAAACTTATGGAAAAAAATGGCATAATAATAAGAGAAGGAATATCAAAAGATGCAAGATTGAAAAAGCTAATATTAACAGATAGAGCAAAAGAAGCAAGGCAAAAACTAAAAAAAGAAATTATTAGTGTAGAGAAAAATTTAACCAAAGATATTCCAAAAGAAAACTTAAAAATATTTTGCTCAGTAATGAATAAGATGTCAAAAAATTTATGTGAAAAAGAAAAGGAAAAGGAGGAGATAAAGTGATAAAAAAATTAGCCAAATTCATAAAAGAATATAAAAAATCTGCAATAGCAACACCAATATTTGTTATATTAGAAGTTGTTATGGAAGTTATAATACCACTATTAATGGCAAAAATTATCGATGTAGGAATTCAAAATAGTGATATACATTACATATTAGAAATGGGAATATTACTAATAATTTCAGCAATAATGTCACTTGCATTTGGAATGTTATCAGGAAAATTTGCGGCAAAAGCATCAGCAGGATATGCAAAAAATTTAAGAAAAGAAATGTTTCATAAAGTGCAAGACTATTCATTTGAAAACATCGATAAATTCTCAACATCAAGTTTAGTTACAAGAATGACAACAGATGTAACAAATGTGCAAATGGCATTTCAAATGATTATTCGTATATTAGTAAGAGGACCAATTATGATGATATTTGCACTTCTAATGGTAACATCAATAAGTGCCAAACTATCTTTAATATTTTTAATAGCAATACCAATATTAGGTGTAATATTATATATAATAGCAACAAAAGCTCATCCAATATTTGAAAAAGTATTTAAAAAATATGACAAACTAAACAGAGTAGTACAAGAAAACTTAAATGCAATAAGAGTAGTAAAAGCATATGTAAGAGAAGATACAGAGGAAAATAAATTTAAAGAAGTAAATGATGAAGTATATACTAATTTTAAAAAAGCAGAAAAAATAGTAGCATTTAATAGTCCAGTAATGCAACTTACAATATATACCTGTATACTTTTAATTTCTTGGATAGGTGCAAAATTAATTGTAGGTGGAGACATGCAAACAGGTCAGCTTTCAAGTATAATAACATATGCATGGCAAATACTATCAAGTTTAATGATGATATCAATGGTATTTGTAATGGTAATAATTTCACAATCATCAGCAGAAAGAATATTAGAAGTTATAGAAGAAGAGCCTAGTATAAAAAATCCTGAAAACCCAGTAAAAGAAGTAAAAAATGGATCTATTGTGTTTAAAGATGTAAGTTTTGGCTATAGTGATGAAAAAGACGAAGATAAATATGCACTAGAACACATAAATCTAGAAATAAAAGAAGGAGAAACAATAGGAATCATAGGAGGAACAGGAAGCTCAAAATCAACACTAGTACAATTAATACCAAGATTATATGATGTAACAAAAGGTGAAATATTAGTAGGCCGGAGTAAATGTAAAGAAATATGACATTCATGTTTTGCGTGACTCAGTTGCAATGGTTTTACAAAAAAATGTATTATTTTCAGGAACAATTGCAGAAAACTTGCGCTGGGGAAAGAAAAATGCAGACCAAGAAGAACTAGAAGAAGTATGTAAATTAGCACAAGCTGATGGATTTATCAGAGAATTTCCAGCAAAATATGATACAGTCCTAGACCAAGGGGGAACAAATGTATCTGGAGGTCAAAAACAAAGAATATGTATTGCAAGAGCAATACTAAAAAAACCAAAAATATTAATACTAGATGACTCAACAAGTGCAGTAGATACAAAAACAGATAGTTTAATTAGAAAAGCATTTAAAGAAGAAATACCAAATACAACAAAAATAATAATTGCCCAAAGGGTATCATCAATAGAAGATGCAGACAAAATAATAGTATTAAATGAAGGAAAAATAGATGGAATAGGAACATCTGAAGAATTATTAAAAACAAATGAAATATATAAAGAAGTATATGAATCTCAAAAGAAAGGAGAAGATGATAAAAATGGAGAAAAAATCGAGCAAGAAGTCTAAATTTGCAACAATTAAAAGATTACTTAGTTATGTAGGATCTTATAAACTTCAATTTTGCATAGTATTAGTTAGTATAATAATAAGTGCACTTGTCGGAGTAATCGGAATTGAATTCATTAAATATCTAATAGATGATTTTATTACTCCACTTTTATCTAGCCAAAACCCAGATTATACAGAATTACTTAATGTAATTATAATGATGGGAGGAATTTACCTTGTAGGAGTTATAGCAACATATGTATATAACAGACTTATGATTAACATATCACAAGGAATACTAAATAAAATACGTACACAAATGTTTAACCATATGCAAAAATTACCAATTGGTTACTTTGACAGTCGTCCACATGGAGAAATAATGAGTACATACACAAATGATGTTGATACATTAAGACAATGTTTAAGCCAAAGTATACCACAAGTATTTTCAGCAATCATATCTATGGTAACAGTACTAATTTCTATGTTTTCAACAAATGTATATCTAACATTAGTTGTTGTCGCAATGGTAATTGTAATGATATTTGTATCAAAATATCTTGGAGGAAATAGCTCAAGATTTTTCGTAAAACAACAAGAAGATATTGGTAGAGTAGATGGTTACATAGAAGAAATGATGGAAGGACAAAAAGTAGTAAAAGTATTTAATTATGAAGAAGAATCAAAAAATAAATTTGATGAATTAAATGAAGCTCTATGTGAAAGTAATGAAAAAGCTAACATGTATGCAAATATATTAATGCCTTGTATTATGAATATAGGAAACATTGGTTATGTGTTAGTTGCAGTAATAGGAGGAATGTTATCTGTAAATGGAATACTAACTATAGGAAGTATAGCAGCATTTCTTCAATTTGTAAAAGCATTTACAAATCCACTTGGTCAAGTATCACAACAAATGAACTCAATAGTTATGGCACTAGCCGGAGCTGAAAGAATATTTGACTTAATTGACCAAGAAGAAGAAATAGACGAAGGATATGTAACACTTGTAAATGCAAAAATAGAAGATGGAAAAATAACAGAATCAAAAGAAAGAACAGGAATCTGGGCTTGGAAGCATCCACATCAAGATGGAAGAATAACATACACCAGACTTCGTGGGCAAGTGGAATTTGAAAATGTTCAATTTGGATATGAAGAAAATAAAAGAATATTACATGACATAACTCTAACTGCAAAAGAAGGTCAAAAAGTAGCATTTGTTGGAGCAACTGGAGCAGGAAAAACAACAATTACAAATTTAATAAATAGATTTTATGATATTCAAGAAGGAAAAATTCGTTATGACAGAATAAATATTAGAAAAATTAAAAAAGACGATTTAAGAAGGTCTCTTGGAATGGTACTTCAAGATACAAGCCTATTTACAGGAACGATAAAAGACAACATAAGATATGGAAAACTAGATGCAACAGATGAAGAAATATATGAAGCTGCAAAACTATCAAATGCAGACAAATTTATAAAACACCTTAAACAAGGATATGACACAGTCATTACAGGAAACGGAGAAGGTTTATCACAAGGTCAAAGGCAACTACTATCAATTGCAAGAGCTGCACTAAACAATCCACCAGTACTAATCCTAGATGAAGCAACATCAAGTATAGACACAAGAACAGAAAAAATAGTACAAGAAGGAATGGATAAACTAATGAAAGGAAGAACAGTATTTGTAATAGCACATAGACTATCAACTATAAGAAACTCTGATTTAATAATGGTACTAGACCATGGAAGAATAATAGAAAGAGGAAATCACGATGAATTAATTAGTAAAAAAGGCACATACTATGGACTATACACAGGAGCAATCGAAATAGACTAATTATTTATTAAATAAAATTTATAAAAGGAGGTTTATTATGAGAAAGAATATTAAAACTACTGAAGCAATATTTCCAATGCCTGTATTAATGATAGCAACATATAATGAGGATGGAACTATTGATATAATGAATGCAGCATGGGGAATGATGATAGATAGAGATATTATTGCATTAAATTTAACAGAAACACATAAAACTGTTAAAAATATCAAAAAAAGAAAGGCATTTACAGTTAGTATAGCTGACAGTAAACATGTTTGCGAAGCCGATTATTTTGGAATTGTATCTGGAAACAATACTCCTAAAAAATTTGAAAATA
This sequence comes from uncultured Clostridium sp., assembly GCA_930989765.1. Classification (GTDB taxonomy): domain Bacteria; phylum Bacillota; class Clostridia; order TANB77; family CAG-508; genus CAG-269. The sequence continues at coordinate 58,431 of CAKNNA010000003.1, forward strand.
GTGGTTTAACTGCCACAAAATCAGAAAATGTTGATGCACCAATAATAAATGAATTTCCAATATCAATGGAATGTGAATTTATAGAATATCAAGATGACAAATATGGATGTGGTGTAATTGGAAAAATAGTAAATGTAACAGCTGATGAAAGTGTAATGAATGGAGATAATGTTGACATTTCTTTAGTAAATGCAATTAGTTTTGACCCATACACACATGGATATTATAAAGTAACTGAAAGAGTTGGAAATGCATTTAAAGATGGATTAAAACTAAAAAAAGAGTAATTTATATATTAATTATTGTTATCTAATGCAGAAAGTGTTGCTAATGTATCTCCAAGCTGAGTAAAAATAGCAGATAAAATATCCAATTCTTCTGGTGTTTTATCTTTGGCTATTGAGCAAGCCAATATAGAAATAAAAGTTACAAATTCACAATTTTGCATAATATACTCCTTTTTTTGTATAATATGAGTTATATATTTTTTTGTTAAAAGGAGTATATTTTAATTTTATAATGAAAAGAAAAATATTAACAGAATATGCATCATATAAAATCTCATATAGAAATTATAAAAACAAAGAAGAATAGTTTATAGATTTTAGTAAAATTTATAAATAAATTTAAGTATAAAAATCAAAAGGAAGAAATAATTATGAAAACAATAGAAAATATTATTCAAAAAAATGTTCAAAAATTTAAAAATTCATATAACAAAGAAACAAAAACAATTTTTTTAGTTACAATAATTACATCTATTATTGTACACTTTCAGCTTTATGCATTAATGATAACAGGGCCAGATACTTTAATAAATAGTATGTATCATCAGGCAGATATATGGGAAGCTATGCTACTTAGATTTGGTTTAGATTTTATTCAAGCAATAAAAGGAAATATTGTGTCTCCTATCTTAGCAACTTTAATAAGTAGCGTATTTTTAGCAATTACCGTAATTGTAGTTATAAAAGTATTAGATATAAAAAACAAATACTTAAAATATATAACTGCAATATTATTTGTAGTTGCACCAAACATTTCAGCAACACTTACATTTTTTTATTGTTCAGATGCATATATCTTAGGACTACTTTTGGCAACACTATCTGTTTTTATAATGAAAAAACTAGAAAACAAGAAACTTGCAATATTAATAAGTTCTATTTTCTTAGCAATAGCTATGGGAATGTATCAAACATATTTATCTGTAACTATGTGCTTAGTTATAGCAATTTTAATAATAGATTTATTAAATAAAAAAGATATAAAGGAAGTACTAAAAAATGCACTTCAATATATAATAATGGGGATATTAGGAATAATCTTATTTTATATATTATCTCATATAACATTAATGCTTAAAAATTTATCAGTAAGTAGTTATAGTGGAGCAGATAAGATAGGAATAGAGACATTATTAAATTTACCAAATTTGTTACCTGAAAGTTATGAAAGTTTTTTTAACTATTATTTTAATGATAGAATGATACCAAATAAAATATGGCACACAAATATACTATATATTATTATATTTTCAGTAATGATAATATCTATAATATATATAATTATAAAAAATAAAGTATATAAAAAAATATCTAATACCATATTAAGTTTAATTTTAATAATACTTTCACCAATATGTTTTGGAATAATAGAAATTATAGCTCCTAGTGTAGATATACATATACTTATGCCTTGTTCTATGATATATATTTTTCCAATATTTTCAAAATATTAGAAATGTTACCAAAATCTACAATTTCAAAAGTTAGTAAATATATTGTAGTAATTTGTTCTTTATTAGTAATATGGAATTACACTTGGCAAGATAATGCTTCATATATTGCAATAAAATCAATGCAAAACCAAACTGAGTCAACTGCTTTAAGGTTAGTTACACAAATTGAACAATTAGATGAATATAATATGCAAATGCCTGTATTAATTATAGGAGGATTAGAAAACAATCCATATTTTGATAGAAGTAATACAACTATAGAAGCAAAAAAACTGTTTGATAGAACATGGGGATTTATATCAAATAATTCAACAATTTGGTGGGGAAACCTAGATAGTTGGAGAAAAATGTTATATGAATATATAGGAGTTAATATGAACTTAGTAAGTGAATCAGAATGTAGTGAAATATTAGAAACCGAAGAATTTAAGAACATGAAATTTTATCCAGAGCAAGATAGTATAAAAGTAATTAATAATACTGTTGTTGTAAAGTTAAGTAATTAATTTACATTATAAATGTTTATTGCATTTTTATAATTAATCTTTTTTATAAAACACCAACTTTTTATATTTAAAATCGTGTAATAAGTGAAAAACAGAAAAGAGGTGCTAGTTTGAATGAGGTTAAATTGATATTAAAGTGCCAAAAGGGAGAAAAAGAAGCATTTAATAAACTAATAACAATATATTACCCTTATGTATCAAAATTTTTATTAAAATTAACAACAAATGAAGAAATAACACAGGATTTAGTACAAGAAACATTTTTAAAATTAATAATTAATATTGATAAATTTGATATAAAAGGAAAAGCAACATTTAGTACATATTTAATGAAAATAGCAAAAAATTGTTATTTAGACTATTTAAAGAAAAATAGAAAAATATCTTCAGAAATTGATATAGAAACTGTATCAGACATTATTTTACTAGAAGATAAACTAGAAGAAAAAGAAGAAATTGATAACATATTAAAACAAATAGATCAATTACCATTTGAGCAAGCACAAGCGATAAAAATGAAATATTTAGAAGAGTACTCGTTAAAAGAAATAGCTGAAAAAATGGGGACAAAATCAATTACAATTAAAAGTAGGATATATGAAGGAAAGAAAAAGCTCGAAAAAAGAATAAAAGGAGTGAATTAAAAATGGATAAGGATTTACAAAAATTATTATCTAACCTAGAACCAGATATAGATAAAAAATGTTTTGAATTAAGACAAAAGTCTAAAGAAAAGAAAAAACAAAAATTATTTATAATAGCTATTTTTATAGTACTATTTATGCCAAGCACACTAATTATGTTAAATATAAATATATGGGGATTTATAATAGCTGGAATAAGCATTATAGCACTTGCAATAATAATAATGTTACCAATAGCATTAAAAGAAAATACGAGAGGAGAATGCTATGAATAATTTTATAAAAAAGATTAATTTCAAAAAATGTGTTATAGTTTATATAATCATATCAATATTAGTGGGAATAAGTTTAATAATATTTATAGGAAGCAAATTTCAAAATAAATTAGAATTTATATACAACTATCATAATATTAGTGAAGAACTCGAAAAAAGCAATTATAACTTAAATAGTATAAAAGAAAAAATAAAAACTATGTCCAAAAATTCAGAAGATGTTGTAGATGTTTTAATATTAAACAAAGAAAACAAAATTATTTATAGTAGTAAAAATTCCGAGTTTGCAAAACAGGAGGATTTTACATTAAGTAAAGCAGATGATATGTCTAGCAAATATTTCAAAAATTCTAATAATGATAATATTATTTTTAGATTAACAACTAATAAAGAATTAATTATTAACACCGTATTATCAAATTTTGACACAGAAATTCAAAAAGAATATATAGATGAAGTATTCTATAAATCAAATTTTGATAATGAAAAAATTTATTTATTGAGTTATACAGCAAATAAGGATACAGGAGAAAAAATATATTTTATAAATGAAATACACCCTGTTAAAAATGGAGAAATTTATATAAAAATATCATTAGCAATTGTAATGTTTTTCTTTATGATATATTGGGTACTACTTGCTTTATATATTTATCAAAATGCTTTAAAATCAAAATTGAATCCTTATTTATGGGGAGGAATAACATTATTAACTAATGTTGCAGGAGCAATTATATATTTTATTTATAAACAAAACCAAAAAATTTGCTATAAATGTGAAACATCACAAAGTAAAAATAATATCTATTGTATTAATTGTGATACAAAGCTAAGCGAAACTTGTAAAAAATGTGGCTCTATTATAAATATAAATGACAAATATTGTGCTAGATGTGGAGAAAAACAAAATAATAAAGAATAAAATTTAAAGGTCATCTAACAAAGATGACTTTTAATTTTTTTAAAAATATACCAACTTTTTAATTTTTTAATCGTGTAATATATGTCAAAGATTAAAAAAGGAGAAAATATAATGGACAAAATACAAGGATTATCAAATAAAGAAGTTGAAGAACAAATTAAAAAAGGAAATGTAAATAAGAAGCCAAAAGATAATTTAAAATCAATTTGAAAAATTATATATGATAATGTTTTTACATTATTCAATTTATATAATCTAATAATTGCAATAGCACTAATTTGTGTCAAAGCATATACAAATGTTTTCTTTTTCTTGATAATTACAATAAATGTATTGATAGGTATTCTTCAAGAAATACATGGAAGAAATTTAGTAAAGAAACTATCTATTTTAAATACATCAACAGTAACAGTAATTAGAGAAAAAATAGAAAAGAAAATCCAAGTAGAAGAAATTGTGTTAGGTGATACAATTGTACTAAAGCAAGGAGACCAAATTCCATCAGATTCCTACATTATAAATGGAACGGTAGAAGTCAATGAATCCCTACTTACTGGGGAAGCAGATTTAATATTAAAAAGCGAAAACGATAAGTTACTTTCAAGAAGTTATATTGTTAGTGGAAAATGTTATGCAAAAGTAGAAAAAATAGGTGAAAATAATTTTGCGAATAAAATTATAAGTTCAGTTAAAACGCAAAAATCAAATAATTCGGAACTTATAAATTCCATGAAGAAAATAACCAAATTTACAAGTTTTGTTATTATTCCATTTGGAATTATACTATTTATACAAGCATTTGTTATAAGAGAAGAAAATTTAACACAATCTGTTATTGCAACATCAGCTGCATAGCTTGGAATGTTACCGAAAGGATTAGTTTTATTGATTACTATTTCATTAGAATCAGGAGTTATAAAATTAGCGAAAAAACAAGTCCTAGTACAAGAATTATATAGTATAGAATCTCTTGCACATATAGATACAATATGCTTAGATAAAACAGGAACAATAACAACGGGAAAAATGAAAGTGTCAGAAGTTAAAATTTATAAAGAAAATATATTACCAAAAACATTAAATGAAATGATGATTGCATTTGTAAATAGTATGGAAGATAATAACTCAACTTTTAATGCTATGAAAGAATACTTTAAGGGAAATATAACATATAAAACAGTAGAAAAAATACCATTTTCGTCAGAAAGAAAGTGGAGTTCTGTATCATTTGAAAATCTTGGAACAATTGTAAGGGGAGCACCAGAAAGACTATTTGAAAAAAGTAAAGAAAAAATACCAGAAAGGTTAATAGATTTACAAAAAAGCGGAAAAAGAGTTATAGGAATAGCATATACAAAAACAATAATAAATTCAACAGAATTGCCAGAGTTAGAAGTAGTTGCTTATATTATATTAGAAGACCCACTTCGTAAAAATGCAAAGAAAATGCTAGGATATTTTAAAAAACAAGGTGTTGATGTAAAAATAATTTCTGGAGATAATCCTCTTACAGTATCAAATATAGCAAAAACAGCAGGACTTGAAAACTATGATTCCTATATAGATTTATCTACAATAGAAAATGATGATGACATAATTGATTTGGTAGATAAATATAGTATTTTTGCAAGAGTTTTACCACATCAAAAAAGCATAATTGTAAAAGCATTACAATCAAAAAATCATAAAGTAGCAATGACAGGAGATGGAGTAAATGATGTAATTGCACTTCGTGAGGCAGATTGCAGTATTACACTTCCAGATACAGCAGAAAGTTGCAAACAAGTGTCTCAGATTGTACTACTTAATTCAGATTTTAGTGTATTAAAAGATATACTAATGGAGGGAAGAAGAGTTGTTAACAATATAACAAATGTAGCAAGAATATTTTTCATTAAAACAATATATTCAATGATTTTATCAGTATTTTGTATACTAACAAATATGGAATTTCCTTTTATACCAATTCAGATAACATTAATTGATTTAGTTTTTCCTATTTAGAAATATTTTAAAAATTGCAATGTTATCAAGTATGCAAATAATAATAGTTATAGTTTTATCAGTTATTAGCTGTGTATTAATTTGCATAAAAAGAAAAATATATAAAAAAATTTATCAAACTTAAAATAGCTCATATTTTAGAGCTATTTTTTTAATGTTTGAAAATAGCAAATTATTTAACTTTTTCATATTTTGCATTAAATATAAAAATAACAATATTTTTTTTTTTAAAATTAAAAAAAATTAAAAAAATATTGACAATTGAATAAACATTCAACTATAATATAGTTGAATATTTACTCAACTATAAAAAGGAGGAATAATATGTCTATCAATGAATTTACTTGTGATTGTAATATAATACATGGAAATATAGTAAAAGATACTATAAGCAAAATGCCAAAAGAAGATATGTTTTATAAGATAGCAGAGTTTTTCAAAATCATAGGTGACCAAACTCGAACTAAAATATTATTTGCATTAGATCAAAACGAAATGTGTGTTTGTGATATTGCAAATGTACTTAATATGAGTAAATCATCTATTTCACACCAACTTGCAATACTTAGAAAAAGTGGAATAGTAAAATACAGAAAAGAAGGTAAAGAAGTTTATTATACTTTAGATGATGAACATGTTAAACAAGTTTTTGAAGTAGGAATAGAACATATAGAGCATAAAAAGAATGAAAATAAATAATTAAATGGGTAAATTAAAAAAAGTGAGGAAAATTAATTATGAAAAACAAAGTCATAAAAATAGTAATATCATTAGCATTATTTATATTTGCTATGGTATTTAAATTTCAAAATGAATTATTAAATAATATTATATTTATTTTAAGCTATATTATAGTTGGATTTGAAATATTAAAAGAAGCCATAGGAAATATTATTGAGGGAAAAATTTTTGATGAAAACTTTTTAATGTCTATTGCAACAATTGGAGCTTTCGGAATAGGAGAATTTCCAGAAGCAGTAGCGGTAATGCTTTTTTACCAAATAGGAGAATTATTCCAAAGTTATGCTGTAGATAAATCTAGAAAATCAATTACAAACCTAATGGATATTAGACCAGATTATGCAAATGTTATTAGAAATGAAAAAACAGAAAAAGTAAATCCAGAAAATGTACAAATTGGAGAAACAATAATAGTAAAACCAGGAGAGAAAATACCACTTGATGGAATTATTTTAGAAGGAAGCACCGAATTAGACACTAAAGCACTAACAGGAGAGGCTATGCCAAGAGAAGCCAAAAAAGGAGAAGAAGTACTTAGTGGATGCATAAATTTAAATACTATGATAAAAGTAAAAGTCACAAAAGAATTTGGTGAATCAACAGTAAGTAAAATTTTAGATTTAGTAGAAAATGCAAGTAGTAAAAAATCTAAATCAGAGAATTTTATAACAAAATTTGCAAAATATTATACTCCAGTAGTAGTGATAATTGCAATATTACTTGCAATTGTACCACCAATAATAATTAAAGGAGAAGACTTTGCTAGTTGGTTTTATAGAGCATTATCATTTTTAGTAGTATCTTGTCCTTGTGCCTTAGTAATTTCAATACCATTAAGCTTTTTTGGAGGAATTGGTGGAGCTTCCAAAATGGGAATTTTGATAAAGGGAAGTAACTATTTAGAATTACTTTCAAACGCTGAAATTGCAGTATTTGATAAAACAGGAACATTAACAAAAGGGGTCTTTGAAGTTCAAAAAATAGTATCTTATGGAGTTTCAAAACAAGAGTTATTAAAAACTGCAGCATATGCGGAAAATTATTCTAACCACCCAATATCAAAGTCAATAAAACAGGCGTTTAATGAAAAAATTGACGAAACACAAATAATAGATGCAAAAGAAATATCAGGATTAGGTATTGAAGCTAAAATTGCTAACAAAACTGTACTTGTAGGAAACGAAAAATTAATGCAAGAAAAGAAAATAGAATTTGAAAAAGCAAATGAAATTGGCACCATTTTATATGTAGCAATAGAAGGAAAATTTGCAGGATATATTCTCATTTCTGATAAAATAAAAGAAGATGCAAAAACTACAATAAAAGAATTAAAAGAAAATAATATTAAAAAAACAATAATGTTAACAGGAGATAGAAAAAAAGTAGGAGAAAGTGTTGCCAAAGAATTAGAAATAGATAAAGTTTATACAGAGTTATTGCCAACAGATAAAGTAAAAAAAGTAGAAGAGTTATTAAAAGAAAAATCTGAAAAAGGAAAGTTAATTTTTGTTGGAGATGGAATTAATGATGCACCAGTTTTAGCATTAGCAGATATTGGAGTTGCTATGGGAGCTTTAGGGGCAGATAGTGCAATAGAAGCAGCAGATGTTGTGATAATGACAGATGAGCCTTCAAAAATTGTGCAAGCGATTAAATTATCAAAAAAGACTATGAAAATTGTAAGAGAAAATATTATATTTGCAATATCTGTAAAAATTTTAGTTTTAATTTTATCAGCTTTTGGGGTTTCTACAATGTGGGAAGCAGTTTTTGCAGATGTAGGAGTATCAGTAATTGCAATTTTAAATGCTTTAAGGGCTCTAAAAGGAGGGAAAGTATGAAAAAGATAATTTTAGCAATTGATGGAATGACTTGCAGTGCTTGTTCTAATGGTCTTGAAAAGTATTTAAATAAACAAGAGGGAATAAAATCAGCAAGTGTTAATTTAGTAATGGCAAATGCAAGTATTGAATATGATGAAAAAATTCTAGATGTAGAAAAAATAAATCAATTTATAAAAAAAGCAGGTTTTGAAAGTTTAGGAGAATTTAAAGAAATTAAACCTGAAAATAAAAATAAAAAAGAAAAAATAAACTTTATAATATTTACAATACTTGCAATAATTTTTATGTATATTTCAATGGGACATATGTTTAATATTCCAACAATTGAATTTATAGATATTAACAAAAATCCAGTAAATTTTGCTATTTGTTTATTAATTTTTGCAATTGCCTTTATAATTTATGGATTTGACATTATAAAAAATGGATATAAAAATTTAATACATAAAGTCCCAAATATGGATACATTAGTAAGTATAGGAGTTTTAAGTAGCTTTTTATATAGTTTATATAATTTGTGGTTAGTAATAAATGGAAATTTAGATGCAATACATAATTTATATTTTGAAGCCTCTGGAATGATAATATATTTTGTAAAATTAGGAAGATTAATAGACAAAAAAAGCAAAGACAAAACTAAAGAGGCGATTCAAAAATTAGTAAAAATTACACCAGAAAATGCAACAATAAAAATAGATGGTAAAGAAAAGAAAGTTACTATTGATGAAGTAAAAAAAGGAGATATAGTCATAAGTAAGCCTGGTGAAAGAATTTCAGTTGATGGAGAAATAATTGAAGGAAGAGCACATTTAGATGAATCTTTTATAACAGGAGAAAGCAAACCTGTAAATAAAAAAGCTCCTGAAAAAGTTATAGCAGGAAGTATTAATTATGATGGTTATATAGAATATAAAGCAGAAAAGATAGGTAAAAATTCTACAATATCTGAAATAGTAAAATTAGTAGTAGAGGCAAGTAATACAAAAGCACCAATTGCAAAAATTGCAGACACAGTTTCAAGTTATTTTGTGCCTATAGTTATTTTAATTGCAATTATAACATTTATTATTTATCTTGTATTAGGGTACAGTTTTGCAGAATCCTTAATTACATTTGTAACCATTTTAGTTGTAGCATGTCCTTGCAGTTTGGGACTTGCAACACCACTTGCAATGGTTGTATCTGAGGGAGAATGTGCAAAAAGCGGAATACTTGTAAAGAAAAGCGAAATATTAGAAAATGCACAAAAAATAGATACAATAGTATTTGACAAAACAGGAACTTTAACATATGGAAACTTAAAAATAGCGGAAATTAAAAATTATTCAAACCTAAAGGATAATGAGCTTATACAATTGGTAGGAAGCATCGAGAAAAAATCTACACATCCAATAGCAAGAGCCTTTACAGACTATCTAGAAGAAAAAAATATAAATTATTTAGATGTAAAAGAATTTGGGAATGTTAGTGGGTATGGAGTAATTGGAAAAGTAAATTCACAAAGAATAATTATAGGTAATTCTAAAATATTACAAAGTTTTAATATTGAAAATATACATGAAAAAGACGAAAAAGAGTTAGCTTCAAAAGGAAATACCATTATATATGTTGTAAAAGATAATAAAATAATAGCATTAATAGGAGTAAATGATATTATAAGAGAAGATTCTAAAAAAGTAATAGAAGAATTAAATGAAAATGGAATTGACACAATAATGTTAACAGGTGATAATAATGAAACAGCAAAACAAATTGCAGAAAGTCTAAAAATAAAAACCGTAATTGCAAATGTATTGCCAAAAGAAAAAACAGAGGTAATAAAAAAGTTAAAATCACAAAATAAAAATGTTCTAATGTGTGGAGATGGAATAAATGACAGCCCTGCTTTGGCAACAGCAAACATAGGAGTAAGTATTAAAAGTGGAACTGATATTGCAATGGATTCATCAGATGTTATATTAATTCAAAATAATTTAAATAGTATATTAAAACTAATAAATATTAGTAAAAAAACAATAAAAATAATAAAAGAAAATTTATTTTGGGCATTTTTTTATAATGTATTAATGATACCAATAGCTATTGGACTACTAAAACCAATAGGAATATCAATAAACCCAATGATAGCAAGTTTTGCAATGGTAATAAGTAGTTTAACTGTTATTTTAAATACTACTAGGCTAAATTTTAAAAATTCTAGATATATTAAAAGAAGTGAACTTTAGGGACGTTCCTTAAAGTTCATTGTCAACATTGCCATTTTGCTCCGTCCCCATTGGCAACTTTTAAAATTAAATCAACTTTTCTAATTCTCTAATCTTATCTCTTACTTCCGCTGCTTTTTCAAATTCCATTTCTCCAGCATATTTTAACATCTCTTCTGTCAATTTATTAATTACATCTTTGATATCATCTTTATTTTCCATCTTAAATTCAACACCAATATCTTCTTGTTTAATAATACTAATAGTATCTCTAACAGATTTATTAATAGTTTTTGGAGTTATTCCATGCTTTTTATTATATTCTTGTTGAATTTTTCTTCTACGGTTAGTTTCTGAAATTGCTTTTTCCATAGAATCTGTTAGTTCATCTGCATACATTATTACTGTTCCTTCTGTATTTCTTGCAGCTCTACCTATTGTTTGAATTAAAGACCTTTCTGAACGAAGGAATCCTTCTTTGTCTGCATCTAGAATTGCAACTAAAGATACTTCTGGAATGTCTAATCCTTCTCTTAGCAAGTTAATTCCGAACTAATACATCAAATTCACCAAGCCTTAAGTTTCTAATTATTTCCATTCTTTCTAATGCTTTTATTTCTGAATGCATATAATTCACTTTTATATCTAATCCTTTTAAATATTCAGTTAAATCTTCTGCCATTTTTTTGGTTAGAGTTGTTACTAATACTCTTTGCTTTTTGGCTACTCTTATGCGTATTTGCTCTATTAAATCATCTATTTGGTTTGTAACAGGTCTTACTTCAATTTTAGGGTCTAAAAGGCCAGTTGGTCTTATTATTTGTTCTACAACATTTTCTTTTGAATGTTCTTTTTCATATTCAGCAGGTGTTGCACTTACAAATATAACTTGATTAATCCTTTTTTCAAATTCGTCAAAAGTTAAGGGTCTATTGTCATATGCAGAAGGTAATCTAAAACCATATTTTACAAGAGAGTCTTTTCTTGCTCTGTCTCCATTATACATAGCTCTTACTTGTGGAATTGTTGCGTGTGATTCATCTATTAATAAAAGAAAGTCTTTTGGTAAATAGTCAAATAATGTAAATGGTGGAGAGCCAGGTGCTCTTCCACTTATGTGCCTTGAATAGTTTTCTATACCTTGGCAAAAGCCTGTTTCTTTCATCATTTCTATGTCAAAATTTGTTCTTTCTTCTATTCTTTGGGCTTCAATTAATTTATTGTGATCTTTAAAATATTTTACTCTTTGCTCTAATTCTTCTTCAATTGTTTTTATTGCTCTTTCCATTTTATCAGTTGTTGTTACATAGTGTGAGTTTGGAAATATCATTACATGTTTTCTTTCTGCTAATGCTTTTCCTGTAAGTGGGTTTATTTCTGATATTTTTTCAATTTCATCTCCCCAAAATTCAACTCTTATTGCAGATTCGCCTTTATCTGACGGATATATTTCTACAATATCACCTTTTGCTCTAAAAGTTCCTCTTTTAAAATCTATCTCATTTCTTGTATATTGCATAGTTACAAGTTTTTTCAAAATTTCTTCTCTTGTTTTATTCATCCCGGGTCTTAGTGATATTATCATATGCTCATAGTCTATAGGGTCACCTAAACCATATATACAAGATACTGATGCAACTATTATAACATCTCTTGTTTCAAATAAAGCAGCTGTTGCTGAATGTCTCAATTTATCTATTTCATCATTTATTGAGGCATCTTTTTCTATATATGTGTCTGATTGAGGTATATAGCTTTCTGGTTGGTAATAGTCATAATATGAAACAAAGTATTCAACATTATTTTCAGGGAAAAATTCCTTGAATTCTGAATAAAGCTGTCCGAGCTAAAGTCTTGTTATGAGCTAAAACTAATGTTGGCTTTTGAACTTTTTTAATTATATTTGCCATTGTAAATGTCTTACCGAGAACCTGTAACACCAAGTAAGGTTTGAAATTTTTTTCCTTCTTCAATTCCTTTTGATAGATATTCAATTGCTTGTGGTTGGTCACCTGTTGGTTTATATTCTGATACTAATTTAAACATAGCTAATCCTTTCAAATTTTTTAATATTATTTTTATACAAAGATTATAGCATTTTTTTATTTATTATGCAATTTAAGATTAACTAGTAGATATAAGACAAAATTATAATAAAAAGGTATCATAAAACACTTATAAAAAGTAGATAAAGTTTTGTATATATGTTAAAATAACATCAAATAATAATTTAAAGGAGTAAATAAGAATGATAAAAATAAGAAAAGAAAATAGAAATGATAAAGATGAAGTTTATAATGTTGTCAAAAAAGCATTTGAAACAGCAGAACATAGTGATGGAAATGAACATGATTTAGTTAATTTATTAAGAACAAGTAAGAATTTTATTCCCGAATTATCATTAGTAGCAATAAAAGATAATAAAATTGTAGGATATATTTTATTTACCAAAGTAGAAATAGGACAATATACAGAATTAGCATTAGCGCCATTGGCAGTATTACCGGATTATCAAAAACAAGGAATAGGAAAAAAACTTGTAGAAGAAGGTCATAAAATAGCAAAAAAATTGGGCTATCATTATTCAATTGTTCTAGGTAGTGAAAAATACTATCCAAAATTTGGATATATTCCAGCAATAAAATATGGAATAAAATCAAATTTTGATGTACCAGACGAAAATTTTATGGCTATAAAATTAAATGATACAGATAGAAAAATAAATGGAATTGTAAAATATGCAAAAGAATTTGGAACAATATGAGGTAATAATTATGTTTAGAGAATTAGTAAGAAAATACGAAAAAAATTCTATTTGGATTTCAGTTTTAATGTTAATTTTAGCAATATTTTTAATATTTGCACCAATAGCATCAGCAATAACAGCAATTTATATGTTTGGAATATTTATATTAATAGATGGAATTATGCATATAGTTTCCTATTGTAAAACAAAAGAAAATTTAAGGTTAATGAATTTTGAATTTGCAGAAGGTATTTTAAGTATTTTATCAGGAATATTAATATTACTTAATGCAGAATATTTAATACCATTTTTACCAATATTACTAGGTACATGGTTTATTGTTAAAAGCATTATTAGAATGCAAATAGCACTTAATATTAGAAATGATAAGGAAAGTAATTGGGGATTAGTTTTAGTACTTTCTATTATATCTTTAATTTTAGGTATTTTTATAGTATTTAACCCAATTCTTGGATATTTAACAATATCAATTATAGGTATTTTCATGGTTATTTATGAAGTACTAAACATTATAGAATCTATTTATATTTTAAATAAATTAAAATAATTGTATAAACTATATGGGGTGAAAATATGTTTAATATTTTAGTAGTAGAAGACGATAAAAATTTAAGAAAATTAATAACAACATGCCTAAAAAAGAATAATTATACACCATTTGAAGCAAATGATGGTGAAGAAGCATTAGATATGTTAGACAAGCATTTTATAAATTTGATAATAAGTGATGTAATGATGCCAAAAATGGACGGTTTTGAACTAATAAAAGAATTAAGAATGAGTGAATATAAACTACCAATTTTACTTATTACAGCAAAAGACAGTATAAATGACAAAAAAGAAGGATTTTTATCAGGAGCAGATGATTATATGGTAAAACCAATTAATTTAGAGAAACTTCTGCTACGAGTTAAAGTTTTATTAAGAAGAGCTAAAAGTGCTAATGAAAGAATAATAAAAATAGGAGATTTTGTTTTAAATTATAATCAAATGAGTGCTACTAAAAATGATAAAATATATTACTTGGCCCAAAAAGAATTTATGCTATTATATAAACTGTTAAGCACACCTAATACCATATTTACAAGGCAAGAGTTAATAGAAGAAATTTGGGGATTAGATAGTCAATCAGATTATAGAACAGTAGATGTGCATATAAAAAGAATTAGAGATAAAATGCAAGATGTAGATGAGTTTGAAATTGTTTCAATTAGAGGAATAGGCTACAAATCCATTATACATGAGAAAGGATAAATATGTTTGAGAAAATCTTTGGTAAGAAAAATTCAATACAAAGAAGTTTAACTTTAGTGTTTTTTATAGGAATAATAGTAGTAATTATTACAACAGTAATAGGTTTTTATATTTTAATAGACAACCAAATAATAAATAGGTTAATACAAATTCATGTAGAAAATAGTAGTGAATTAGAAGTTATAATAAGAAGAAATGTTATATTACTAATACTAAATGCTATAATTATTAGTGTTATTATTATTCAAGTAATAAGTAGAAGAATATTAAAACCAATAAAACAAATAACAGAAGCTACAAAAAAAGTAGCTTCTGGAGATTTTAATATAAAACTAGAAACTAATAGAAAAGACGAAATACAAGAATTAGTAGATAATTTTAATAAAATGGCAAAAGACCTAGGAAGTATAGAATGTCTGCAAAAAGAGTTCATTGATAATGTATCTCATGAAATAAAAACACCTATTAGTTCAATACAAGGTTTTGCAGAATTATTAAAAGATAACAAATTAACAGAAGAAGAAAGAGAAGAATATACAAACATTATTATAGAAGAATTAAATAGGTTATTAAACCTATCTACTAATATGTTAAAACTATCCAAATTGCAAAATCAAAGTAAAATAGTAAAAAAAGAACAAATAGATATAGCAGAACAAATGCCATAAAATATTCTGAAAAAAATAGCAAAATAGATATTACACTAAAATCAAATGAGAATTATATTGAAGTTCAGATAAAAGATCATGGAAAAGGAATGAGCAAAGAAGAAATGAAAAGAATCTTTTCAAGATTTTATCAAATTGATAAATCACATTTTTCAGAAGGAAACGGATTAGGATTAGCAATTGTAAAAAGAATTATTGAATTATCAGAAGGAACAATAGAAGTAACAAGTGAAGAAAATGTAGGAACATTAATGACAGTCAATTTACCAATAGAAGAAGAAACAAATAAGATTTTAATAAAATAAGAGGGAAATTATGAAAAACAAGAAAGAAAAAAATTTAGAAAATGCAAGAAAAGGACTAAACATATTTTTTTCTAATTTAACAAGATTATTATTAATTTTACTTTTTATAAGAGGATGGGTTATAGGTGACCATAGTCAAGATCCAATAATCATAATCACATTTATTTTGACATATTATCCAAGTATATTAGAAAAAAAGTTTGGAGTGTATTTACCAAAAAGATTACAATTAATAATTACATCATTTATATTTGCAGCTCAAATTTTAGGTGAAATAGGAGATTTTTATGAAAAAATTCCTTGGTGGGATACTATGCTTCATACAATTTCAGGAATTATACTTGGACTTGCTGGATTTTTATTTGTATATTTGTTAAACGAAAAAGGAAACAAAAATGTAAATTTAAGTCCAGCATTTGTAATACTATTTGCGTTTTGTTTAGCAATAACAATGGGTGTATTTTGGGAATTTTTTGAATTTGGAGCAGATAGAATATTTGGATATAATATGCAAAAATTCAGAATGCCAGGAGAAGATGGACTTATAGATACAATGTGTGATTTAATTGTAGACACAGTAGGAGCAATTATTGCTTGTATTGGAGGATATATATATATTAAAAGAAAAAAAGATGTATTATTCAATGATTATTTTGATGAATGGTTTGAGTCTGAAAGAATTAAAAATATGGAAATAGAAAGTGAAGACACAAAAAAAGATGAATATATTAAAAAATTGCATAATACAGAAAAATAGTTGATAATAATTATTATTTATGTTACGATTATAGTGCAAAAAATGCATAATATAAAAATAAAATTTAGAATGTAGCAAAATTAGGAGAAAAAAATGAAAAAATTATATAAATTACTATATATTTTTATAATAACTAGTATCTGTGGATATTTTATTGAATTAGTTTGGTCTCTTATTACAAAAGGAATGTTTATTAATCATTCAGCTGTAGTAATTGGACCATTTAATTTTGCATATGGTATTTGTGGAGTTTTACTTACAGTATTATTATATAAGTTTAAAGATGAATCTTACTTAAAAATATTTATATTAAGTTTCATAGGTGGATATATATTAGAATATATTATGAGCTGGGGAATGGAATTAGTTTTAGGTTTTACTGCATGGGATTACTCTAATAATTTCTTGAATATCAATGGACGTATTTGTCTACTATTTTCAATATTCTGGGGATTTTTAGGAATTCTATGGATAAAAATACTATATCCACAAATTGATAAAATGCTTAATAAAGTTAATCCAAAAATATATAAAATTGTTATAATATGCTTAACTATATTTTTAGTATTTGATATTCTTTTAACTATAAGTTGCGTAAATAGAGCTCGCAAGGCTGATAGAGGGATTCCACCAAATAATGGCTATGAAAAATTTTTAGATAATACATTTAATAGTAAATATTTAAAAAATATGTTTAATAATAATTGGGAGTGAAAAGATGAAGATATTAGTATTATCATGTAGTACAGGTGGAGGGCACAATGCTTGTGGTCATTATATAGAAAAAGAATTTAAAGAAAATAATATAACATGTGATTTTGTTGACTATTTTGATATTTTAGGTCCTAAAGCAAAAAAGCGAGCCGAAAAAATATATTTAGACTCAACCAAATATAATGGTAGTATATTTAAATTGGCTTATAAATTAGGAGAGGCATATAGCAAAACTGGAATAGCAAGTCCAGTTTATGCTTTAAATAAATTAGGAAAAAACAAACTTTATTCATATATAAAAAATAATAGTTATGATTTAATCATTTCTTCGCATCTATTTCCAGCAATGGCAGTAACTACATTAAAAAAAGAAGGTAAAGATATAAAACTTATAAATATAGCAACAGATTATCATGCTATTCCATTTTGGGAAGAAACAAAACCAGATTATTTTGTTATACCTCATAGTAGTTTAAAAGATGATTTTATAAAAAAAGGCTTTAAAGAAGAAACATTACTAGATTTTGGAATACCAGTTTCTAGCTCATTTCATAAAGTAAAAAATAATCTAAACCTACTTACAAATAAAGAAATTGTTTTAATAACTTCTGGTAGTATGGGGTTTGGCAAAATGAAAGACATTGTTAAATCTTTGTTAGATTCTATTCCAAATATATATGTTATTGCAATTTGTGGAAATAATAAAGAATTATATTCTGAATTGCAAAAAATAGATAACCCAAATCTTTTAGTTAGAGGATATGTAAATAATATAAATGAGTATATTGCCTCTAGTACAATTGTTTTAACAAAACCTGGAGGACTTACAAGTACAGAAGTTGGAGTAATTAAAAAGCCAATGATTCATATTATGCCAATACCTGGTGTTGAAAACTATAATGCAGAATTTTTTAAGAAGAATAATCTTAGTTTAGTATCAAATAATATTGAAGAAGTAAAAATAAATACAGCTAAATTACTAAAAGATAAAAATATGCAAAATATGATGATAGAAAATCAGTCTAAAATTATAAATAGAGATTCGGCAAAAGATTTAGTAGAATTTGTGTTAAAAAATTTTGATATGTAAATTAATAAAATAAACATAAATAGGGATGTTTTAAGATTAAAATATTAAAAAAGTAGGAGAATGTAGATGTTACAAATAAAAAATATTCATAAACAATATCAGACAGGAAATTTATTGCAAAAGGCTTTAGATGATGTTAGTTTAAACCTAAGAGATAATGAATTTGTTGCAATACTTGGACCTAGTGGCTCTGGAAAAACAACGCTCCTAAATATTATAGGTGGATTAGACCGTTATGATAAAGGTGATTTAATAATTAATGGAATCTCAACAAAGAAATATAAAGATAGAGATTGGGATTCATATCGTAATCATACAGTTGGTTTTGTATTTCAAAGTTATAATTTAATACCCCATCAAACTATTTTAGCAAATGTAGAATTAGCATTAACAATATCAGGAGTACCAAAAAGTAAACGTAGACAAAAAGCGATAGAAGCTCTTAAGCAAGTGGGGCTTGAAAAACATCTTCATAAAAAGCCAAACCAATTATCTGGTGGACAAATGCAAAGAGTTGCTATTGCAAGAGCATTGGTAAATGATCCTAAGATTGTACTTGCCGATGAGCCAACTGGTGCATTAGATAGTGAAACTAGTATTCAAGTTATGGAATTATTAAAGGAAGTAGCAAAAGATCGTTTAGTAGTAATGGTAACACATAATCCAGAACTTGCAAAAGATTATGCTACACGAATTGTAAATATAAAAGATGGAAAAATACTTTCTGATACAAATCCATATATAATAGAAAATGAAAATCATAAAGAGCCTATACATAAAAACTTAGGTAAAACAACAATGTCATTTTTAACTGCATTATCACTTAGTTTTAATAATTTAAGAACAAAAAAAGGAAGAACAATTTTAACTTCTTTTGCTGGATCAATTGGAATTATTGGTATAGCACTAATATTATCATTATCAAATGGTGTTAATAGATACATTAATTCAGTTGAAGAAGATACATTATCAGAATATCCACTTCAAATACAAAGTTCGGGAGTTGATATAAATTCATTACTTATGGGCTCAAATAATGATGGAACTGATAAAGAAGAAAGTGGAGATATAGGTGTTAGTCAAAGAATAACAAATATGTTTTCTACAATAGGCTCTAACGATTTAGTGTCTTTAAAAAAATATTTAGAAAGTGATGATTGTAACATTGATGAATATGCAAAAGCCATTGAATATTCATATGATATCACACCAAGAATTTATAGTTCAGATATAGAAAATTTAAGACAATTAAATCCGGATATTACCTTTTCAAGCTTGGGAATGGGCAAAGGAGCGTCAAATAATAGTATGATGTCTAGTATGATGAGTACAGATGTATTTTTTGCAATGCCAAAGAATAGTAGTCTATATGAAAGCCAATATGATGTAAAAGCTGGGAAATGGCCTACAAATTATAATGAATGTGTATTAGTTTTGACATCACAAGGAAATATCAGTGACTTTTTGTTATATACTATTGGGCTAAGAGATTATAATGAATTAGAAAATATAGTTACTCAATTTTCTAATGGAGAAGAAGTAAGTACACCAGAAAATTTAGGCTCATATTCTTATGATGATATTTTAGGGACTACTTTTAAATTAATAAATAGTAGTGATTGCTACGAATATGATGAAGAATATAAAATTTGGCGTGATAAAACTGATAATCAAGAATATATGAAAAACATTGTAGCAAATGGAGAAGATTTAACAATAGTTGGAATTGTTCAGCCAAAAGAAGGAGCAACAAGTACTATGCTATCAAGCGGTATTTGTTATACAGCATCTTTAACAGATCATGTCATTGGAAATGCAAAAAATAGTAAAATTGTTCAAGAACAATTAGCAAACCCAGAAGTTAATGTATTTACAGGAAAAAGATTTGACGAAACTGAAGAAAATACTTCTTTTGATATGAACTCTTTAATAGATGTAGATACAAATGCAATTAAGTCAGCTTTTAAAATAGATCAATCTAAAATAAGAGTAGACTTTGGAAATTTAAATAATATTTTAATGCAAAATTCACTACCAACTCTTGAGAAAAATGATATTTTAAATAATATTGAGTTTTCAATGTCAAATCAAGACATACAGAAAATAATAAGTGATTTCCTAGATGGCTATGGAGTATATATACAAAACAAACCAGAAGCTGATATAAGTAAAATAGGTAAACAACTAACAGAATATTTACAAACAAAAGAAGTTAGTGACTTATTAAATAAAAAAATTCAGGAAATTATCAAAGAAAATGGTAGCTTAACCATCTCGCAAGAACAATTGCAAGAAATTATGACAGAAATTTTAGCAGGATATGAAAAATATGTAGATGATAATGAATTAGTAAGTGTAGAAGATTTAAATAAATATTTAATGGAATATCTCGAATCAGATGAAGCAAAAAATATTATTAGCAAAAATATATCACAAATAATAACATCCCAAAATTTAGATAAACAAATATCAGATATAATGGAAAAATATATGCAAAATGTTATGAGTTCAATCAGTAAGAGTTTACAAAAGCAAATAGAATCAAGTATCAAAACTTTGAGCAAATCAATAGAAGGAGCAATTAGTATAGATGAAAATGCTTTTGCAAATGCATTTCAAATGAAAATGAACGAAGAAGAATTATCTGAATTATTTAATACCATTATGTCTAAAGAAAATGTTACATATGAGAGCAATCTAAAAAAATTAAATTATGCAAGTTTCGATGAGCCAAATGGAATTAATATTTACCCAAAAGATTTTGAAGGAAATAAGGAAATTACCAATTTATTAAATGATTACAACTCTCAGATGCAAGAAAATGGAGATGAAGACAAAGTGATTTCTTTTTCTGACATGGTAGGAACATTAATGAGTTCTGTAACAACTATTGTTAATACTATAAGTTATGTACTAATCGCATTTGTTGCTATATCACT
Organism: uncultured Clostridium sp.; assembly: GCA_930989765.1. Lineage (GTDB taxonomy): Bacteria > Bacillota > Clostridia > TANB77 > CAG-508 > CAG-269. Next base: position 79,806 of record CAKNNA010000003.1, read on the forward strand.
TGTAGTTTCTTCTATTATGATTGGAGTTATTACATATATTAGTGTACTAGAACGTAAAAAAGAAATTGGAATCCTGCGAGCAATGGGAGCATCTAAACATAATGTATCACAAGTATTTAATGCAGAAACTATTATAATTGGTTCACTTGCAGGAATAATTGGAGTAGGCATTACATTACTATTACTTATTCCAACAAACAAAATTATCGCTATAGTTGCAAATGGAGTAAATGTTAAAGCATCATTACCTCTAGCATCTGGAATTATTTTAATTGTACTTAGTATAGTCCTAACTTTAATTGGAGGTATAATTCCATCTAGGAAAGCTGCAAAAGAGGATCCAGTATTAGCATTAAGAAGTGAATAAATTAATATTAAAGGGATATGAGGTTATTAATGAATTTTAATAACCTCATATATTAAACCCTAAAAACAATTACAAATTTTTTCAATTTTCTAATAAAAAATGCATAAATTTTATGTATAAAAATAATACTCAAATAAAAACCAATAAAGCAAATAACTTTAATAACAATATTAAAAATCAAATTACTAAAATTAAAATTTAAAAAAGTACAAATACAATATGAAAATATGCAAGCAATAATAGGAACAAGTACAAATTTAAACAAATTGACAGAATAATTAATTTTTCTTTTAAGCTGAATACAGCTAATAGTAAAATTAAGCAATTCACTAATGCAAATACTAAAAATATATCCTGAAATTCCATATATTGGTACAATAAAGAAAATAATAGAAATAGTAATAACTAAATCTAAAATATTACAACACATAACACCAACCTGTTCATTTATACCCTTTAGCATATTATCAATAATATTATCAATATACATAAAGAAAACAAGAGGTGCCAAAAATTTAATCCATTTGCCCGCTTCTATATTTTGATAAATAGCCATACTAAGTTCATTAGAAAAAAAGAAAAATATAAAACTCACACAAATTGCAAAAACGCTAGTAGTTTTCAAAATCATATTACAAACAGTAATCAAACGATTATGGTTTCCACCAGCAAGAAGCCTAGAAAACTCGGGGACAAGTAAACTACTAAAAGAAGCAATAAAACTATTCGAAAACATCAAAACAGGCATAACCATTCCATTAATAAGACCATAACTAGAAACAGCAAGTGAGTACGATAGCCCAGAAAGTTCTAACCTTAAAGGAATTAAAAACTGTTTAAGAGAAGAAAGACCTGAACGAATATATGAAGTTATAGCAATAGGAAAGGCAATTTTAAAAATTCTTTTTTTCATTTGAACTTGAAAAGTATGTTTATTACAATATTTTTTCTTATCTTTAAAATAAAAAATCATATTTAATGTAAAAGAAAACAACTCTGACAAAACATCTGCTAAAATAAGAAAAATACATACAGTTTCAACATCTGTTGAAGGAAAAAACTGCAAAAGCAAAATAGAAACTATAATTTTAACACTAAGTTCAGTAACTTGAGAAATAGCATTCTTATAAGACTTACCAACAGAAGAAAGATAACCATTTATTACAGACGAAATACTAATAAATGTAAGTCCAATTGCAATCATATAAATAGGAACAGGAGAAACTAGACCCTTAAGGAAAACTTTCGAAACCAAAGGTCCAGATAAGAAAATCACAAATGCAGAGCCAAGACCAAGTAGTAATGCAAAAAAAACACAGCTCCTAACAGCCTTAAAACCATTAGAAAAATTACCCTTAGCAAACTCCTCAGAGACAATGCAAGTACAAGCTATATTAAGACCAGAACTTGCAACAGTAATTGCAAAAAGATAAAAAGACATAATTAAACTAAAAACACCAATTGCCTCAGAGCCTACTTTATTTGCAACATATATATTAAATACCATACCAAGCAAACGAGTAAAAAGTGATGTAAAAGTTAAAATAATTCCATTTAAAAAAAATAGTTTTGCTTTCCTCAAAAAATATCACCAATAAAATATATTAGCAAAAAATAAAAATATGTCCATTTAGAGTTGTTTTTTAGACTTGAATCCTTTTGCCTTTAATCTCTGTGTGCAATCTTTGATT